>DASVWZ010000265.1:0-2410 GCA_036392935.1 Terriglobales bacterium
GTATAAGGCTCCAGGCTCCCCGTCGTACGCATTGTGGTCACGCCGGCCGCCAGATAGAGTCGCGGCGCCGTGTAAGGGATCTCCGCAATGAATAATCCCGGCTCGCCAATCTTTCCGCCGACAACTTGCACCGTGTACGAATCGGTGTAGTACAGATGGTTGTGCATTCCAACCAGGCCAGGGATGACCGTGTAGCCAGAGCGCTCCATTCGTTGCGCACCCGGAGGGATTTGGGCGGACTCCTCCGGGCCGATGAATTGTATTTTGCCGTTCGCGATCACGACTGCCTGGCCCTCCTTCGCCGGCGTACCCGTACCATCGATGACTCGGACATGCTCAAGAACGAAGACTGGAGTATCGACGCTGATGAAGTCCGCTACGCCACTCGCCTTCTGTGTTTGCGCAATGGTGATCGCGGCAAGGAGTAATGAAGCAATTAGAAACAGGAGACGCATCGCAGACCTCGCAAGATTCCGCCATTGAGAAATTGGCAAGAAGACCGCAATTTTACGCCCCGTATGGTCAAAATTCTCGTCGTGCCCGCTGCCCCACGCATGAACCTCACTTCAAGCGCAGCTTCATGATAAATCAGGCTCGGTAGACCCTTTGCTTGGGCACGGTAAATTTGTTCTCACAGATCGCTGGAGAAATTTATAGGATTGGCTGGTTCCGGTCACACTCCGCCATGCGGTGTGATCCTTTTGCTTCCTCAGCCGATCAGCAGGTATTCGGCAGCGCAGAGCGCTGCTGCGCACCGTGTAGTGTTTACTCTGCGGCGAGCCGCGAGTCCAGGAAGAAGCTGAGTCGTTCTCCGATGGCGCCTATTTCAGGTGACAGGCGCAAGAGTTCTCGCTCATCCGCAGGTAGTCGAATACCAAACGCACGTTACGCGTGAGTTGTCGCATTTTCTGCGCCACACCTCCTCGGCCTTTGGATTTGAGCACACCGATGGCGAAACGACGAAGCCGGGTGATATTTTCCGGACCATGGCCGGTCCGGATGCGACTGCGGTCCTCATCATAGTTCCAGTCGATCCTATAGTGGCAACTCTCGATCACCCAATGCCCACGGTTGACCTGGAGCACGCGTTGCGGGCCGGCTTGTTTCCCAGGGCAGCTGGTGAGGCCGTAAGAAACTTCCCGAGAGCTCTCGCCGCTCTTTTTGTTCGTGCGGTGCCGCTCGATGACGAACGCTTGGCCCACATGAGGAAAATCCAGATAACCGTTCAGTTCCGTGGTCGTCCAGATCTTGCGGGTTTCGATGCGTCCGTGGTCTGGAGGGGTATGCTCGACAAAATGCGGTTGACCGCGATCCCGGAAATAGAACTCCAAAGCTTCCAGAAGACCGGGTTGATTTCCTTTCACCGTGAAATAGTAGTGGGCCTTGCGCTTCTCGACCAGATAGGCAGCCAGTTCGCGCTGGGTCAGCAGGGCATCGGCCGTGACGTCCTGGCCCGCGATCTCGATGGCCTCGAGCAGCGGGATAGCTGTCTTGATCTCGTTGGTGCGTTTGACTTCTTCCTTTTCCTTCCCCTCTACGGGCAGGGTGCCCACTTTTTTTGGGTGTAGCAAATCTTGCTTTGCTGACCGACCACGCTCATCACATGCGTTTGCTGGCCTTCCTCATCCAAGGCGTTGCACATGGTCTTGCCGTCGATGGCCAGACTCTCATCCCCTGGGCCATAGCGTTCGTTCCAGCATTGCAAGGCGCGATCCAGATCGCCGGGCGTGACGCGGATTAGCACGTTGCGCAGGATGGACTCGCTGGCCACCACATAATGGCCCTGTTCGCGACGGCAAGCGAAGCGCTCCCGCGATTTCTGCCCCAGGCTTTGCGCCCAATCCGCCATGGCCTTGTACCCGCGCATCCCGCACAAGACGGCCCCCACGGCGATCCCCAGAACTGAAGACAAACGATGTCGCCGTCCTTGGGTCCGACGCGGATCGGGAATCTGCGAAAAAAACGCGGGCAGGGAGCGCATCTGATCGGCGGTCAGCCTCATGGTCGTGCCTCCTAGCTGATAGGGTGGAGAAAGAATCGCGCGGCACAACAACCGACGGGCATCGGCCCGCAGCGCTTTGAGAAAGACCATCTTGGGGGATGCGGGTGTGGCCGTGTAGCCCATCCGTGTCCGGCGAAATCCTCTGGTGTTCCCGACATAGATCCAGTTCGTGGCCCGATACACCGTCCCGCGATGACGCTGCGGGTCCACAAAGGTTTCCAGCAACACCACGCCGTGCCCGAACGCTGCTTCCCAATCCCTCCCCAGACGCCTTTGACAGAGAGAGAGAATGCGAGAACCCCAATTGCACAGGTGCCAGTCGGGAAGAATCAGAAAGCGGCTATTGTTGACCACCAGCTTCAAGCGGGCATAGTGCTGGCGCAAGCTCCAACCGATCCAGCGATCGCG
>DASVWZ010000266.1:0-1935 GCA_036392935.1 Terriglobales bacterium
GTATTAATCCTGCATAATTGATTGGTTGAGGTCCTTCGCTTCGCTCGGAGGCTGTGACTAAATCGGGGATGTAAGGCTAGCGCGTGGCGCCGAACGGATTTTTTTGCTGTAGCCATCGGTTGCGGCAGTTGCTGGCTGGCGAAACCAGGCTCGTTCTGCGCGCTCATTTCAGCAAAGCCGTCCCGAAGTGCATCAGATTGTAGGCCAGCGCGCACCACAGCACCACGCATCGCGCTTTGGATAATCCTCGAACCGTGATTTGTGTCAGTCCTCGGTAACTGCGCAGGTCCGCATTGATCGTTTCGCTCGTCGCTGCCCGCTGCCGGTATATGTGCTGTCCTTCTTCGCTGGCCATGCGCTGTTTCCACGCTCGGATCGCGGGGCTGTCTCGTCTCTGCGGCTCCAACTCCCGTCCGCGATTCTTTGCTGTGCGCGCTCCCTTCGCGGGCACGAATAATTCCACCTTTTGTTGGTGCGCACGTTCGATGTCCTGGTTGCGCAAGTAGCCGCCGTCCAGCAGTTGCTGCTCGACCTTGCTACCACTTCGCCGCTCCACTTGCTCGCGCATCGGTTCGCTCAACCCCGCCGAATCATAGCCTTGGTTGGTCACCGCAACTCCTACGATCGCACGGCTCCGCGGATCGCTCGCCAGTTGCACGTTAAAAGCTGGATGGTATCCGCCGTTCGGCATTTTCATGACCCGCGCTTCCGGATCGCTCGTGCTCACGCGCAACTCTCGGTCGCGAATCTTCTGTCCGTATTCCCCTTGGCCCGCCCGCTGGGCCCTTTCCTGCTGCCGCTGTTTCAGTTCCGGCAACTGCGCCAACGCTTGTTCCAAACGCCGCTGCTTTTCCTGGGCCACGCGCCGCTCGGCAGCTTTCTTCTTCCCAGCTTCGACCGACATTTTTTCCGGCTCCTCCACTTGCCGCCGCAGTTCCTCGACGTGCTTCTGGCTGGTTACCAGCAACTTCCGCAGCCGCTCTTCCCGTCGGAAACTCCCCGCTCCCGCACTTACCCGCACGCGTACCCCATCCTGGCTCACCCGGCTCACCGATACCAGTTCTTGCTCCACCAGCGATGCAATCACCTGGGTGAACAACTGGTCCAGCGCTTCGCCGTGATCGGTCCGAAAATCCGAGAGCATCCGGTGGTTCACTCCCGCGCCCCCACACAGCCAGCGGAATGGCGCACTCTCCTCACATCGCCGCGCCAACTCACCCGCCGAACCAATGCCTCGGATGCAGGCATACAACCACAATGACACCAGCAACTCCGGATCGGTCGCGTCTCGACCCGCCACTCCTTCTCGTGCTTTAATCGCCTCACGGAACGCCGACAAATCCAGCTTGGCTACCACCGCCGCCACCGTGCGTACCCCATGCCTCGCCGTCACCAAATCATCGGTGCACTGCGCCACCCATTCCAGTTGCCGCCGCTCCGGCTTCCGTAACCGTACCTCGCCACCTTCCGGCACCGCTGCTGCTCTTTGATCGCTCATGCATTCCTTATAACGCCAAACAAACCGCATCACACGAAAAAGTCACAACCTCTCAGGATGACATGCGTCGGGTAGGGAAAACTTGAAATGGGAATCGCGTGTTGGAAACGAGACCCACAGCCTGATTGCGGCAGGCATTTGTGTTGGCGGAATCACTCGGAAGGCGGTTCCTGTAGAAGGTAACGGGTGCGTCGTTATATGGCTGGCATAAAAGCCAGCCCTACAGTTAAGAAATAAATTCGGGCGGCGCGAGGCGCTACGTTCAGCTACAGATGAACTGTTTATGGCTGGCATAAAAGCCAGTGCTACATTGAAGAAAAAGATCTGCACGCGCGTGGTTATTTCCTAAGTAGGCGATCGGAAAGGTTTAAAGCTCGAACCGACCTGAAGGTCGGCCACTACAAAAGAAGATGCAAGGAAAAGCTTGAGTTTAGAGG
>DASVWZ010000267.1:0-2734 GCA_036392935.1 Terriglobales bacterium
TTTGCATGGCGCTCGTCGTGGTTCTCGCGATCTCCTCCCCGTAAGCACTGGTTAGCACCACTTTCAAGTCTGGCCGGACTTGGGCGGCTAACGCTGCAACCTCATGGCTGGAAGCACCTGGGATGGTCATGTCCAGCAGAATTAGCCTGACTTTCGCACTTGGCGAGCATTTCCCGGCGAACCGCAGGAGAATTCGCAATGGTTTCAACGCGGGCTCCCGAGAAACGTCCTGGGTGAAGACCTTGCCCCTTTTCTGATCGCGGGATCTCTGGCATTCTGCTGCTGACGCATGTTTCTGCGCAGCACCAATCGGAAGAAGGACGGCAAGCACCATCGCTACTTCAGCATTGTCGAGAACCGTCGACTGCCGGGCGGCAAAACGGCTCAGCGCACGGTCCTGTATCTCGGCGAGATCAATGATCAGCAGCAGGCGGCGTGGCGCAAGACGCTGGAGGTGTTTGACGAGGCCGAACAGCGCTTCACCACGATGAGTTTATTCCCGGACGATCGCGAGCTTCCAGCCGACGCGGTGGACAGTGCACAGGTTCGGCTGAGCGGTCTGGAGTTGAGGCGGCCACGCGTGTTCGGCAACTGCTGGTTGGTTTGCGAACTGTGGCAGCAACTGGGTCTGGATAAGTTCTGGCGCCAGCGTCTGCCCCAAGGCCGGGAAACGGTGAGTTGGGAAAAGGTGCTGCGGTTGCTGGTGGTCAATCGCCTGCTTGATCCGGGCAGCGAGTTCCGCGTGCATCGGCAGTGGTATGTGGACTCAGCGATGGATGATCTACTGGAGAGCAGTTTCAGCGTGGCCGAGAAAGATCGGCTGTATCGCTGCCTGGACCGGGTGCTGGAGCACAAACAAGAGCTGTTTGTTTTTCTGAGGCAGAAGTGGGCGGATCTGTTCGCCGCCGATTTCGAAGTTTTGCTCTATGACCTGACGAGCACGTACTTTGAAGGCGAGATGGAGCAAAATCCCAAAGCCAAGCGGGGGTACAGCCGCGACGGGAGACCGGACTGCCTGCAACTGGTGATCGCGCTGGTGGTCACGCCCGACGGCTTCCCGCTGGGCTATGAGGTGATGAATGGGAACACGGCGGACTGCACGACGCTACGGGATTTTCTGAAGAAGGTCGAAGCCACGTATGGCAAAGCGCGCCGGGTGTGGGTCATGGACCGGGGCATTCCCACCGAAGCGATTCTCAAAGAAATGCGCGAGCCGGAACGGCAGACCTTCTATCTGGTGGGCACGCCCAAAGGGCGGATCACCCAGCACGAGAAGAAATGGCTGGATCTGCCGTGGCAGAAGGTACGCGATTCCGTGGAGGTGAAACTCTATCAGCACGAGGGCGAACTCTACGTGTTGGCCAAAAGCAGCGGCCGCCAGGCCAAGGAGATCGCCATGCGGCGCAAGCGGCTGGCTCGTCTGCTGCGCAGGCTGCGCGTCATGCGAAAGAGTCTGCCCAAACGCGATCAACTGCTGTTGCGTATCGGCGCGGCCAAGAAGGAAGCGGGCCGCGCCTTCAGCTTCGTGAAGATTCAGCTTCCGGAGAAGGATCAACAGGTCACGCGCTCGACATTCAAGTTTCACACCGACAAGGCGAAGCTCAAGGCTGCCGAGCAGCGCGATGGACACTATCTGCTGCGCAGCAATCTCACCGGCGAAGACCCCGCGGTGCTGTGGACGCGTTATGTGCAGTTGACGCAGATCGAGAGCGTGTTTCGATCGCTGAAGAGTGAACTGGGCATTCGGCCCATCTATCATCAGCTCGAACGCCGCGCCGATGCCCATGTGCTCATCGCATTCCTTGCTTATTGCCTGCAGGTGACGCTGAAGAACCGGCTGATGATCCATGCACCCGGTCTGACGCCGATATCGGTGTTCGAAAAACTTTCAACGATTCAGATGGTGGAGGTGTGGATTCCGCTGCTGGACGGCCGCTGGCTGGTGCTACCACGCCACACACAGCCGGAAGCCGATGTGCAGGCATTGATGGAGCAGATCCGCGTCACACTCCCACCTCAGCCCCCGCCGCGAATCAAGTCCTCGCAACTGCCAACCGCCGCAACGAACCAGCCCGTTTTGTCTCCGCAGCAATCGTGCTCCCGTTTTCCCGATCGTGGATGCGATTCCAGAAGGAGAGAGGAACCAGCGGTATGAGATGGGCAGCGTTGGACTCGAAGATGCTCTCCGCGGCGGCTTATGATGATTCGCAGCAGATCCTGTACCTGCGATTCCGCCACACCGGCGATGTTTATCGCTACTTCGAGTTCCGGGCTGCCGATCATCAGGCCTTCCTCAGCGCCGAATCGAAGGGCCGCTTTTTCCGCTCTCGCATCCGCGATCACTTCCGTTACGAGCGCATGGCCAAACTCCGCGCCGCTTAATTATTAAACGACATTTCCCCCCGAACACAGGCCTCTCTGTGGTGAAGACCTTTAGACCCTTCCGCTGATTCTGAACCACTTACCTGCCACGGACCTCCCGAACTGCGAAAGACAGGCTAACGCCTCTCTGAGAAATCCGCGCTTACGCTCTTTTGGAACTTTCCGCTTCGCGGGGGAAAACGAGTCCGCTGCCTCTTGCATACAACCTCGCTTCAACTTTGGGAATGTGGGAACGATTAGATGAAGAATCGGTACGAAGCCGGCGGCCGCGTCAGGAACAACGTGGCCTCACGTCTTCCATTACCGATTCGCGAGGTTGACGATGCGCATAAAGATGACCCGTGGGATTAGT
>DASVWZ010000268.1:0-3735 GCA_036392935.1 Terriglobales bacterium
ATCGGGGGCATGGCGGCAGCGATTATTCAATTCGGAGTCGAACCCCCAATCGCCCGGCGCCCCCTGGCCGCGGCCACACGCTATACTAAGAACGCGGTGAATTTGGTTGCTGGTTTAGGTCAACAAGCTGATGTTTTGAGCCATGCCCGCCCGCTGCTTCCCGCTGCCTTGGTCGATTAAATAACAGCAAAGCCGTCGGCCACACGATAACCGACGGCTTTGCCTTAACGCCTCGCGCGCCGCACTGGTTCGCGCCAACACGGACTTGCAGGGCGGGTCGAACCGGGCAGGAGAACCCGTAATCTCGCCCCGGCGCGACCAACAAATCATAGACTCGCCGCGCCCGCCCGCAAGCACTGAGGTGGTGTGCCAACGCTATTTGGTTCTGCCGTCGGTATTCCTGTCGCCTTTTACCGCAATCTCCGCCGTCTGTGCGGTTTGCTCCGACGCGACAGAAGCTACCTCAGCCGGAGGTTTAGACTCGCCCCAGCACCAGCCAAGTGGCCATGGCCATATACAGACTCCCCAACCACCGCAGCCGCAGCCGCCGCAGCCTCCGCAGCCTCCGCAACCGCAGCCTCTAAAGCGGAAGCCTCCGCATCTGCAGCCTCCATGGAATCCACAGCCACCACAGCCTACATGGACCCCACAGCCACCATGGCCGCAGCCACCGCAACCACCACCGTGGCCACACCCGCAGCCACCGCCATGGCCGCAGCCACCGCAACCACCACCGTGGCCACATCCGCAGCCACCGCCATGGCCGCAGCCACCGCAGCCACCACGGGCGAATTTTAAGTGTTGGCCGAGCGAGGTTTGTCCGGCGTTTTCCTTGTCAAACGTGTAAAACGTCGACAAGCTGGTGTCGAAGATTTCCTCCTCACCAAGGAAAAGTTCATGAGGCTGTGAGGTCGGCGGTGTATTCGCCAGCGCTTCGCTCGTTGAGGCGCACGCGCCGCTTGCCATCGAGAGAGATACGCCGGCGAATCCCAACGCAGGTAAGGTTTTACTCCGACGTTTGCTTTTTTTCGAAGAGCGCTTCGACATGGCGCAATTCTCCCGTCTGTTTGGGCATATTGAACCAATCGATACTGTAGAGTCGGGAGAGGTGGGGCTTGCGCCCTGCCTCCGCCCGCTCGCTCAAACGGCTCGTGCAGTTTTCCCGCAAGCCGCTTTCCTGTGCGGGCGCCATCGCGGCGGCGAAGACGGATTGATGCCAGGCACAAGGTAGATCAGCCGCACAAGTCCGAACTCCTGCACCAGCCGTGGAAGTGGATATCGTCGCCACACCGTGTTTCGCCATCTCTTGGCGACGAAGGAGCGTAGCCGACGTTCGATCCACCCATCCATCCGATGGAACAGTTTCCGTACGTGCGCCTTCCGGTAGTAGTTTCCCCAGCCGCGTATGACCGGGTTGATCACCTCGATCACCTCGCGGAGCCGGACTGGGGCATTTCGGCGGGTCAAGTTACGGATTTGATCCTTGAACCTGTCCACCGATTTTTGCCTCGGAACGGCGTAAAGACCCAAGGGATTGGTTCGAGCTGTGCGCTTGTGTGCAGGCAGCTTGAGCCCTTTGCCCTTTCCGATCTTGTAACCGAGGAACTCAAACCCGTTCGTGACGTGCACGATGCGGGTCTTCTCCGGATGCAGGCTGACCCCGAGCTTCTCATGCAGGAACACGCGCGCCATCGCCAGTGCTGCTTCGGCTTCGCGACGCGTGCGACAAACAACGACGAAGTCGTCCGCCCAGCGCGTCAGCCGGTACCCGGCTTTGGTCATCGCATGATCAAACGGCGTGAGGTAAATGTTCGACCACATTGGACTGGCAACTCCGCCTTGCGGAACGCCGGTCTTGGTCGGCTCCCACGCGCCGTCAACGATCACTCCGGCTTCGAGAAAGCTACGGATCAGTTGCAGAACTCGTCCATCACTGATTTCCGCGGCGATCAGATCAACCAATCGCTCCTGGTCGATTTTGTCAAAATAGGATCTCAAGTCGGCGTCTAAGATCCATAGGTTGCCCTCGTTGATCTCGCGCCACACCTTCCGCATCGCCATGTGCGGCGAGCGGCCGGGGCGGTATCCGAACGAGCAGTCTGCAAACAACGGTTCGAAGATGGGTGTCATCTTCGCCACCAGGGCCTGCTGAACCACACGATCGGCGACAGAAGGGATACCTAAATTTCTGGTACCTCCCCCCGCCTTCGGTATCGCGACCCGCTTCACCGCTCGCGGACGATAGGTGCGATCGCGCAGCTGCTCATGCAGTCTCGCGAGCAGTTCATCCTGTCGTTCCATGAACGCGGCAATCGTCAGGCCGTCGATCCCGGCACTGCCCTTGTTCTCCCTGACATGTTTCCAGGCTTCGGTCAGATTGGTCCGATCATAGACCTTGTCGATCAACGAATGGACTTTCCTGTGCCTCTGCTCTCCTCGTCCTCCAGTGTCAATCGACGCCTCCGGGGTATCCTCGATGCCGGCGCAGGGTCTTTCGCGAAGTGAACTTGTCCGCACTTCCGTCATGTACTCGCCCGTTCCTCGTCGTTCGGCTCTGTCACACAGTACGGGGCCTTCCCCCTCCGCTCGGCCTTTTGGGTCCGTTCGGCGTCGTCATTCAAGATGACGATCCGAGACCTTTTGCTCTGATCTCGTTCAAGAGTACCTCGCCCCGATCCGACTCCTGGCACCACATCGGTCGGAATTTCGCTGACGCTTATATCCGCCCCTACCGACGGATGGCTTCAGGCCAGGCTTTGCGTTTCCCGTTGCTCGCCCTTTCGTCTGCGAGTGTCGCACTATTCCAGCCATACCTCTCCGTTGGACGATACCAGGCCTCCCTGAGTCACTGACGCATCTTCCCCACCGTGTCGTCCGCACACACCTTGGTGCGACGGAGTGGAACCCAAATGTCTTCGCCCCCATAGTGCGGGCTCGACCTTGCTCCGTCTTGGGCCGACCGGTTCATCTGTCGGGATTGCTCCCGTTGATTGCGACCCGGTGGTTCTCCTCAAGCCTTTCGGACCCCACCTCGCGGTAGGCGCCCTGCCCTCCAGAGAATCGTCGATGGTGGCTCCAGGTCGGCCTATCCGTTTCCCGGCTTTCGCCATTGTGCCTCACTAGCCTCTCCATACCTTCCATCTTCTCTGGCCGGTGAGGCGTTACCCCCACCTTCGGATATCGGCTCGGGGCCTCGAGCCGAGCGGGACTTAAACCCACCTGACGCGTCAACTGTCAGGCACACACTACGGCCCTGTCCGACTCCCGCCGAGGCCGTCGCGCTTGGCGACGTCGAGGCCGCTACCCTCGCCTACGACGGGTCTCCCCCGATTACCCGCGTCACCCTTCCAGCGTGCTGTGCCCATTACCCCGGCGAATCGAACGGGTGCTTTTGTCGATTACTTCCCCGTTCACACGGCCTTCCCCGCATTTTGGCCGGGTCGGCATCCGCATTATGGATTTCGAGGCCTGCTCAGGCTTCACTCACGTTACGGCCCGCTGGATTGCTCGACCGCCAGAAGCGGCCTTTGTCACGAGGCTTCGGCCCGTTCGGTTGCCCGTCCAAGCCGCTCGTCAGCTACCAGATCAATCGACAACTCTCTGCGCGGAACCCTCCTCCGCTGGTGACACGCGCCTTCGGGGCGCACCAAAACGAACCCCAATTTGGAAGCTGGCTCACTATGACCTCATACCGGCAGATCGAGGCTAACCGCCGCAATGCGCTCAAGAGCACTG
>DASVWZ010000269.1:0-16678 GCA_036392935.1 Terriglobales bacterium
GATTAGAAGCGGAAGCACGGCTCAATAGAGAACGCGCACGGGGGTGGGGATGGCAATAGCGAAGAAATTTCAGGCTGCTTTGATCGTCGTGATTACCGGCTGCGTGGCCGCAGCGGTGTTGCAGCTTCGGCCGGCCCACGCGCAGGAAGAGGCCAGCCAACAACAATTACCGCCGGCGCAAAGGGTGGTGACGCAAGAAGACCTGGCGGAGCAGCCGGATGACGAAGAGGAAGCTGCGCCGGCAGCGGTGGAGATGGACGTATCGCATGATTCGCCGCTGATCAAGACGCTTTACCAGGCGACCCGCGAGACCAAGGAAAAAGCCATACTCGCCAATATTGCCGAGGCCAAGGGACTGATCGATAGCGGCGCAGATGTGAAGTTCGCCGATCCGCAGGGACGCACCGCGCTGCACTGGGCAGTTTTCGGCTCCAGCTACAACACCAAGACCAGCATCCTGATTGCTTACGAAGAACTGGCGGACGACATGCTCACGCGTGGCATCGACATTAACCACGAAGACATGTACAACGACACGGCGCTCGACTATCTGCTGTACTCGCCGAACTTCGAGATGCAGACGCTGCTGATTGAACACGGCGCGACCAGCGGATTTCTGGCGGCCTTCTATCATTTTTTCAACGACCGCGCGATGGATTTTCCGCCGAACCTGAATGCCGCGGTAGCCGCGTCGCGAAAGGCTGATTTGACGCCGGGCTTGACGCTTTCCATCCGCTTGGGCAACACGGTTTACAGCGACCGCTCGCGGACCGGCGATCCGATTGTGGGGACGGTGACTTATCCGTTGTGCAAGGACGGCGAGAATATCAGTTGCAAGGAAGGCGAGTTGCTAGTTCCACCGGGAACCCGAGTCAATGGGACCATTCTGTTTGCGCAGAAAGCGCCAGACAAATACTCGCGACCGCGACTGGTGCTTGACTGGTCGAACATCATGCATTCGAACGGCGCGACTTCGCCGCTGTATGCGCGGGTGCTGGATGTGGACAACGCACGGGAAACCGTCCGCAACAACGAGATTTTGGGGATCGTTCAGCCGCATGCTTCGACCAAACAGTCGCTGGCGATGGCTGCACTGGGCGCGGCCAATCCGATTGCGGGTTACACCATTAAAGGAATCCAGACGGTGTATGGGCTGTCCATCCGGCGAGAAGTTCTGTTTCCGGCGGGGACGGATTTGCAGGTGCAGGTGGTGCGGCAGTCGATGCTGAAGTACAAAGAGCCGTGGCCGGGTTGGACGATGCTGCCGAGCGATCCGCAACTGCAGAAGGTGGTGCAATCTGCGCCGCTGCGTACCACCAACGCGGACAACAAAAAAGCTTCCGACCTGACGAACCTGATGTTCCTGGGAACGCAGGAGCAGATTATTTCAGCGTTCAACGAAGCCGGCTGGATTGAGGCCGACAAATTGGGAATTGGATCGGCGGCAAAGGTGGCGCAGGCAACCATCCGGCAAACCGGATACAACAGCGCGCCGGTTTCCATGCTGAGGTTGAATGGCTTGCCTCCGGATCTGGTGTTTCAGAAATCGCTGGATACATTTGCGAAGCGGCACCACATCCGAATATGGAAGCTAAACCACTTGTATAACGGGCGCCAGGTGTGGGTGGGCGCGGCGACTCATGACGTTGCCACCGAAAGCGGTCGAGGGGGAACAAAGTGGACGCACCGCATTGACCCTTATGTGGATCGCGAGCGCGACTGGGTGGAAACCGATCTGCTGTTTGCGGGCACGGCCACGGGCTATCTGGATGTGGAGCGTCCATCGGCGCCGCACAGAACGGCAAATGCCACCGGCGATGACATCATCACCGATGGCAAGATGACGGTCGTGACCCTGGTTGGAGCAAGCGTGCCGGCAACGGGCGATCCGACGCTGAAACCCAGGCCGGTTGCCGCTCCGCACCAGTGAAGCAAAAATTTAGGTGAGCAGCGGCTGGGAGCTACTCCATGGCCTTGCCCATGTCTTTGCCGAGGTCCTTTACGCCGACCGCGGTTTTCTCGCCGGCCTTCTCGGTGTACTTCACCGACACCTTGGAGCCTTCGTCAATGCCTTTGCCGGTGTCTTTCATACCCTTCCATGTAGTTTTGTCGGTCCACTTGATGGTGTGTTCGGTGCCGTCAGCGGCTTTCACGACCATGGTCTTGCCATCTTTATCGATGTGTTTGACGACGCCGTCAACCGCGTGAACCACATCATCGGCCACGGCGAACTGGCAAGCTGCGACTGCGACCAGCGCGAACAAACAAACAGCTGCAATGCGTCCTTTTACGGACATGGACATAAATCTCCTTCGTTATGGTGGTTGGTGATTTAAAGCGTAGGTACAAAAATAACATGTCAGGGCAAAACTCGCCGCCAGATTTTCTCGGGCTGACGATGCTGGCTTCCAAAATTGGGTTAACATAAGCAATTCGAAAGGACGTAAAGAAATGTTACGGCTAGGGAATTTGGGCAGAACGTACGTGCTGGGCGCGCTGGTATTTTTCGCGAGCGCGGTTGGCTACGCGGACGAAAGCGCGAAGAAGGTCGATGCATCGGCAGTCTGGCAGGTGACGCCGCAATTCCTAACGGCTGGACATGCGGCTTGCGACAAAGCCGGCGGCGATGTTGCGGAGTGCATGATCGGGCAAATGGCGAAGGCGGGCGCGCCGGCGAATGCAGTCAGCTTCAGCCGCGAACTCTACAAAGAAATGCACGGCGAATTCGGAGTGGTGACTGGCCTGCAGGATGAAGGCCCCGTCGCATTCGCGTGGATCACGTATCCGTTGCGCGCCAACACGAATTATGGACTCTTATTTGTGAACAGCGAGCCGCCGATCATCAACGTTGAAGACTTGAAGCTGCTCGATCAAAAGGGAATGAAAAAAAGTTTTCAGTTTCAGGATTTGAAGGGCCAGTTTCCCAATGTCGATCTTTGGCCGGGAGATCGCGACGGCAAGACGTGGCCGAACTCGGAGCCCGCGTCTGGTGGTGGGATTCAATTCACCGTGGGATATCCGCTGATCAACGGGTGCCACGCGTGCGCGCGGGCGGGCTCGGCGCTCTTCGGTTGGAACTTCGATTCCCATGGGAAATTTCTGGGGACTTCGTTCCTGGGATTGATTCCTCCGCCGCTGCAGTAAGGGCGTCGCGGCTGAACGCCGACTGTCACTTTGCTTTGCTGCTGGCGTCGAGGGGTTTGCATGCGAAGACGTGGCACCCCCATGGGGGCATATCGAGATATAGACCTCGGGAAAGCAGCTCGTCACCGTTGCGTTCGTAGGTGATGGAGTGCAGCTGATCCTCCAGCCGGATGGTGCGAGCGCGAAACTGATCCAACTGCATCTTCACGTAGCATTGGCTCTGATTGGGAGCGTAATTGACGGCGATAATCAGCGGCGCTTGATCCGGCATTTCCCATGAGAAACAAATGAAGCAGTCCGCGGTCCAGTTTCCATCCCAGGCCGGCGAACACTCGAGCAACCGCCAGCTTCCGTTGCGGGCAACAGGCGAGTTCACACACTCAAGCAGGCGATTGTAGAAGTCGACCATTGCGGGCTGAACCGGCTCGGTTGCGCCCCGATCCACCTGCATCGGTATTCTTTTGGTGCGGCCTTCGAATTGCCCGTCGTGAAAAAATCGCAGGCCCTGGCACAGATAAGTGAGAACCGCAGCCGCCGGGTAGATGGCCGGCGGGAAGGCAGCTGCGGCGCGAGGTTCATCGTGATTCTCAAGGAACCGCGCTGACTTTCGCTGAAACTGGGGATCGGCGCGGAAGTGGTCGCGGACCGGACCCGCGTGACCTTCGCGGAGCCGGTCATAGAGCCGCTTGTCGTAGGTGTAATCGAAGCCTTGTTGCTGCAGGGTCCATTCCAGGTCCCAGTAGACCTCGGCCATGAAAAGAAAATCCGGTTGGGATGAACGCACCGCTTGAATGGCTTTTGGCCAGAACGAATCTGGCCGCTTGCCCCAGGTTTTTTCGAAGACCTCCGGCAAAATCAACATCGACATGTCGCAACGGACGCCGTCGCACGCCGCCGCCACACGCTGCAGTTCCGCAAGCATTGCTTTTTGCACCGCCAGTTCGGCGTAGTTGAGTTGCAAGGTGTCAGTCCAGCCGGGGAAGTATGGGTCGCGGCCGTGGGCCAGCACCAGGCGTCCCTTGTTAGTTTCGACGTGAATGTAGTTTTGTGGTTCGCGACGGAGTTGATCATCTGTCCCGGGCACATAAAATCCTGGTTCGCCCTGCCCCCAGGGATGATCGAGAGCGGTGTGGTTGGGTATGAAGTCGAGAAGTAGCCGCATGCCACGCTGGTGCAGTCTTTGCCTTACACGTTCGAGCGCGGCATTGCCTCCAAAATCGGCGTGGGCGGTGTACCCGATAATCGCAAAACAAGAGCCGCAGATATCCTTGTCCGTGCAATCGGGCAAAGTTTCGCGGAGCTCGAATCGGATTGCGGGTTGTTCGCGCGAAAGTTTCAGACCTGCGAGCCCGGTTTGCCAGACGCCGAGGAACCATATCCAATCGAAGCCCTGAGATGCCAAATGATCGAGCTCAAGATCTGGAATGTCATCTAATGTTGCGGGTCGCCCAAGGTTCTGCGACAGCCGCCGAATCCAGACTCGAGTGTTGATCTGATAAAGCGATGGGAACGCGCTCCTGCGGATCGGTTTAGACGGACGAGACGAGCGGACATCTTGAGGCTGCATTGGCAAAGTGGATGGCGGGGCTGATTGGGGCATGTAAGTTCCTGCGCGAATCAAGATTACTGCAAATTCAGGTGACGCGAGCCTCGAGAAGCGAGCGTTACTCGGCGCGCGATTGCTGGATCACGCGAACGCTCTTAAGCTGAGCGCAGTCCTTACCGGGAGCAAGTTCCACACTGACCATTTCATCTGCACTAATCGGAAATTCGCTGCCATGCGGTCCGCAAAACCGCAATACCGTCAGCTTGTTCGACTGGCGCAGCGTCACTACGGTGTAGTCGCGCACGCTCGAACCGTCATCGCGAAGCTGAATCTCCACGGCTGCAACGTTGCCGTTGAAGTGGGTATTGGGCGGTGGAGGCGGCGGCTGATTCCAATATGCCGACACGTATATCTGACCGCATCCGGTGAGCAGAACTGAGAGAACAAGCAGCGGGAAGAACCTGAGCCTGGCCATACGCGGCCTCCAGCCTGAAAACAACGCACACAACTTTACTCCCACCCGCGCTGCAATGCCAACTGCCAGTTTTGACAGTCGCGTTTGGATTTCGCGGGGGTATAATCTCGGCTTCCGGTGGGCTTTCTGCGATCAGCGGGCGATCTAAAAGGGGGGATGGGTGAAAACTGTTTTGACAGCGTGGGTTTGCGCAGTGGTGGTGTGCGTGCCGGCCTTCAGCCAAAAAATTAAAGTCGGTTACGACAAAAGCGCCGACTTTTCCAACTACAAAACTTATACGTGGACAGACCCGACGATGCCGCCGTTGAGGCCGAATTTGTACCACGCAGTCGTTCAGTCGGTAGACATCGACCTGGATTCGAAAGGACTGAAGCGAGTGGATAAAGGCGGCGACTTGACGCTGGTTCCCGCGGGCGGGGTCGAGTTTGGAATCGCAACTTCAGCGACGACACCCGTCGTTTCGAGTGACGCCGGCGGGCCGCCGCCGACCATCGACTCGACGATGTGGACGGGCGCCGAAGGCGGTGGGCAACTGATGGGCGCCGTCCCCGAGGGAACGCTACAACTGCAGTTCGTCGACCACAAGGCCAACCGGGTGGTGTGGTCGGGGACGGTGAGCGAAAAACTGGACATTGAAAAGAAGCAGAAATCGCTCGAGTTGATCAACAAGGCGATCATCAAATTGCTGAAGCAATTTCCGCCGAAGGGATCAATCAAAGGTTGAGCCAGTCCGACGCGCCCGACTTCCGGTCAGTATGTTTCCGGTATGAAGTGCATGCCTTTCAATGCGGCCTGGTCGTCGTAGGCGCCTTTGGTTGATCGCGCGGGAAGTTTAATTTTGGTGTGGGAGACTTTTTTGTAGGGAATCAGGCTCAGGAAGTGCGAGAGACAATTCAGCCGCGCTTTTTTCTTGTCGTCGGAGCGGACCAGATACCAGGGTGCGTGTTTGCTGTCAGTCGCGTTGAGCATCAGATCGCGGGCGCGCGAGTATTCGTACCAGCGATGAAAGGATTCCGTGTCCATCGGGCTTAGCTTCCATTGCCGCAGCGGGTCGTTGATGCGCGCCTCGAAACGGCGCTCCTGCTCCTTCTTACCCACCTCAAGCCAGTACTTCACCAGGATAATGCCGGAGTCTGTAATGTATTTTTCCATCAACGGGCAATCTTTCAGAAAGCGCGTATGCTGCTCTTTGCTGCAGAAGCCCATGACGTATTCCACGCCGGCGCGGTTGTACCAGCTGCGATCGAAGACCACGACTTCTCCAGCTCCAGGGAAATGCGCCATGTAGCGCTGAACGTACATCTGAGATTTTTCACGGTCGGACGGGGCAGGAAGGGCGACAACCCTAAAAACTCGCGGACTGACCCGCTCTGTCAGGGCGCGGATGGTTCCACCCTTGCCGGCGGCGTCGCGTCCTTCGAACACCACCATTACGCGCAGGCCCTTGTGTTTGATCCAATCCTGCAGCTTGCACAGTTCGGCCTGCAGCCGCTTCAGTTCTTTTTCGTATTCCTTGCGGCTGAGTGTTTTTTCGTCGTCCTCTTGATTCTTGTGCTTTGTCTTGGTTTTTGCCATTAACGATTTCTCCTTAATGGGCCCGATCGTCATTGCGGGCGGATTATTGCTGCTGCCATCCTCCGCCGAGAGCGTTGTAAAGCTGCACCAACGCCAGCCGGATACTCAGCTCTGCCTGCGCCAGCGTTAGCTCAGCGGCGAAATACCGTGTATCGCTGTCGAGAACTTCGAGATAGCTGGTGACGCCGCCGCGGTAACGGATATCGGACAGTCGACTTCCATCCGCTGCCGAAGCGCTCAGCAGCGCCTGCTGATCGCGGAACTCCTGAAATTTCTGGTAGGCGATCAGCGAATCCGAAACTTCCTGAAATGCCTGCTGAATGGTTTGCTGGTAGGTCAAAAGCGCCTGCTGCTGCTGCGCTTCCGAAAGTTGCACGCCGGATTTGATTCTTCCAGCAGTAAAGATGGGCTGGAGCAGTTGACCGCCGAAGCTCCACAGCCCCGCCGGTCCAGTAAAGAGATTCTTTAAAGCCGTGCTCTGAAATCCGCCGACGCCGGTGAGCGAAATATCCGGATAATAAGCAGCTTTGGCAACTCCGATCTGCGCATTGGCCGCGACCAACTGCTGCTCCGCCGCCTGGATATCCGGCCGGCGCTCCAGCAGAGCAGACGGCAATCCCTGTGGAACAGTAGCAGCGAACGTATTAGCGGTCAATGGCTTTCCGCGAGCGATCGGGCCCGGATTCTGGCCGAGCAGAATGCTGATGAAATCCTCCTGCTGCGCAATCCGGCGCTCCAGGTCGGGAATTGCTTCGGCAGCGCCGTAGACCAGTTGCTCGGACTGGCGCACGTCGACCATGGAAGTCGTCCCGCCTTGTTGGCGGATTCGAACCAGTCGCAGCGATTCCTGACGCGAGGCGAGCGTCTGCCGCGAGATCGTCATCTCCAAATCGAGCTCGAGCAGTTGAAAATACGCACTGGCGACGTTGCTGACCAGCGAACTGATAACCGCGCGCTGACCCCACTGGGTGGAAAGCAACGTGGCGCGTGCCGCCTCGGTTGCCCGGCGGTACTTGCCCCAAAAATCGAGCTCCCACGCTAACTGCAAATTCACCTGCAGCGCGCTTAGCTCATAACTGGGGCTGATCGGCGTTTTGGGAACGCCCTGATTCAGGGCCGCCGCGCCGCCGTAGATTTGCGGAAATTGATTCGATCGCGTGATGCCCAGCGAAGCCTGCGCTTGCAGCACGCGGGTAGCGGCGATGCGGACATCATAGTTCTGGGCCAACGCCTGGCGGATCAGTTTTTGCAGTTGCTCATCCTGAAAAACTTCCCACCATTTTTCGTCGCCGAAAGACGCCGCGCCCGGCTGACCCGCATCCGGAGAATTTCTATATACGTCGGGAACCGTGACTGGAGGCCGCTTGTAGTTCGGTCCAACCGCGCACCCGGTCAGAAAAATGAAACCGGTTATAGCGAGACAGCCGGCTCGAATCCTAGTCATGGCCGGCTCCCTCAGGCAGCGAACCCGATCCTTCTTTTGGCGCTTCTTTTTTCTTGCCACCCGAAAGCCACAGGCCAAAGCGCTCCACCACATCAAACGAAACCGGAATGAAGAAGATCGCAATGATGGACGCTGCCATCATGCCGCCGATCACACACGTCCCCAGCACCTGGCGCGAGATCGCGCCGGCGCCGGACGCTCTCCACAACGGCACGCAGCCAAGAATGAAGGCGAAGGCAGTCATCAGAATCGGCCGCAACCTGAGCCGGGCGCCCGTCAGCGCCGCTTCGGCCAGCGGCTTGCCTTTGTCATATTCGAGCTTGGCGAACTCGACGATGAGGATGGCGTTCTTGGCCGACAATCCGATCAGCATGACCAGACCAATTTGCGCGTAAACGTTGTTATCGAGCTGGCGGAAGTAAAGCGTGAAGAACGCGCCAAAAATTGCAATCGGAACCCCCAGCAAGACGCTGAAGGGAAGCGTCCAACTTTCGTATTGCGCCGCCATAATAAGGAAGACCACAAAAAATGCCACACCAAAAATTGCGCTCGCCGATACGCCTTGCGCCGCCTTCTGCTCCTGATACGACATGCCCATGTAATCAAAGCCCATTTGATTGGGCATGGTTTTGTGGAAGACATCTTCCATTGCGGCCATGGCCTGGCCCGAACTGTAGCCGGGCGCAGCGGATGCGTTGATCTGCACGCAATTGAAGAGGTTGTACCGCATCATGAACTCAGCGCCGGTCCGCGGATAGGTGCTGGTGAGAGTGCTCAGCGGCACCATGGCGCCGGCCGCATTTCTGACGTAGAACTTGCCCAGGTTCTCGGCCTTGGTGCGATAATCTCCATCGGCCTGAACGTAAACCTGCCACTGCAGCCCGAAGCGGTTGAAGAAATTAATGAGCGATCCGCCCATGAAGGTCTGTACCGTTTCGTAGAGATTGCTCAGCTGAATCTGCTGCGTCATCGCTTTGGCGTTGTCCACTTTTACGCCGACCTGCGGCACGCCAAACAACGCCGTGGTCATCACCCCGCTCAACTCCGGCCGTTTGCGCGCCTCGGCCATAAACAGCTGCGTGTTCTTGGCCAGGAAGTCGACGCCGCTGCCTGATCTGTCTTCAAGAACAAACGCAACACCGCCGGACGTTCCGACCCCAGGAATGGCCGGAGGCGGGAACGAAAATGCAATACCGGATGACACCCGGGACAGCGCCTGCTGCAGATGCGCTTTGATCCCCTCGTAGCTCGTCTCGGGAGTCTTGCGTTCGTCCCAGGGCTTCAGCGAGATGAAGAAGAACGAACTGTACGTCGCGTTGACGCCGCTCAACATGCTGTACCCCATCACGGAGCTGACATAATCGACGCCAGGGGTCTCCATAATTGCTTTTTCAACCTCCCGCGCGGCTTCCGACGAACGTTGCAGCGAAGCCGCATTCGGCAGCTGCAGGCCGGCGTAGAGGTAGCCCTGGTCTTCATCGGGCAGGAAGCTTTGCGGCAATTTCTTGCCGAAGAAGCCTGCGCCCACGGTAAGCACTCCGAGCAGCAGGAAAGTAAAACCGACTTTGCGAATCAGGTGTCCGCACACGCTGACGTACCCGTCGGTGGCCCGGCCAAACACCCGGTTGAACCAGCCGAAGAATGCCCCCAGTGGCCCACGGGCCGGTTTTCGCGGACGCAGAATCATGGCCGAAAGCGCGGGGCTTAGCGTGAGCGCGTTGAACGCAGAGAACAAGACTGAAATTGCAATCGTCACCGCGAACTGTTTGTAGAGCTGGCCGGTGATGCCGGGAACAAACGCCGTTGGAACGAAGACAGCCGCGAGAATCAGGCCGATCGCCACCACCGGGCCGGCAACTTCTTCCATCGCTTTAATGGTCGCGTCGTGCGGCGACATTCCGTGCTCAATGTTGTGCTCGACCGCTTCCACCACCACAATGGCATCGTCCACGACCAACCCAATCGCCAGCACCAATCCCAGAAGCGACAGCGTATTGATGGAGAAGCCCAGCGCGGGAAAGACGATGAATGTCCCGATGAGCGATACCGGCACGGCCAGCAAGGGAATCAGCGTGGCTCGCCATCCTTGCAGGAAAATGTAGACCACCAGAATGACGAGGAACACCGCCTCAATCAGCGTGTGATAGATCTCGTCAATGCCCGCCCGCACCGCGAGCGTGGTGTCGAGCGCCACAATGTAATCGAGGCCTTCCGGAAAGCGCAGCTTCGACTCCTGCATCATTTTCAGCACTGCGTCGCGGGTCTGCAGGGCGTTGCTTCCGGGAGTGAGATACAGTGCAACCAGTGCGGCAGGCTGAGTTGGTTTCAGCGGCTTGCCTTCGCCGGCCGCTTCTCCCATGCGCGCGACGACAGAATAATATTGCGATCCCATTTCCACGCGCGCCACGTCCTTCAGGCGCAGCACCGAGCCATCGGGGTTGGCGCGTACCACGATCTCGCCGAAATCGGCCGGTGTAGGCAATCGTCCCGGCGCTCTCACGTTGTAGGTGTATTGCTGCCCAGGAGGAACTGGCTCGCCGCCAATCTGTCCTGCCGGATTCACTTTGTTCTGGGCGCGCACCGCGCTGGTAATGTCGGAAACTGTGATGCCGAGGTTGGCCAGCCGGTCCGGGTTCAGCCAGATGCGCATGGCATACGGCCCGGAGCCGAAAATCTGCACCTGAGAGACGCCCGATACGCGAGTCAGCGCATACTGCAGATTGATAATGGCGTAATTGGCAAGAAAGTTGTTGTCGTAGGCGCCGGTTGGCGAATAGAGATCCAGCAAAAGGAATGGCGCGGTGGTTCCCGGCTGCACCAGAACTCCTTGCTGCGTTACTTCGGCCGGCAACTGCGAGTTGGCCTGGCCGGTGCGCATTTGCGCCAGGATCTGGTCAGTGTTGACGTCAGTGCCGAGCTGAAAATCCACATACAGCGTGCCGCCGCCGCCCGAACTCGCGCTCAGCGAGTACATATAGTTCATGCCGCTCACGCCCGACATCTGCTGTTCAATCGGCGTGGCCACCGATTCGGCGATGGTCTGAGCATCCGCACCCGGGAACGTGGCTTTTACCTGAATCATGGGATCGGCGATGTTGGGGAACTGCGCCGTAGGGAGCTCGAGCAAGGCAACGGCGCCGGCCATCACCATCAGGATGGCAATGACTATGGCAACGATCGGGCGATTGATGAAGAACTTCGACATGCGTCAGTTGCCCCCGGCTGCCGAAGCTGTATACGGTTTGGGATTGACAGGAACGCCTTCTTCGGCCATTTCCGGAACCTGCGCGGCAAAGGTCTGCACCCGCTGAGCTCCTTCAACCACCACCTGCTCGCCGGCTTTCAACCCGTCGGTGACGACCCAGTTCTGCCCGACCCGGTCGCCGACCTTGATCATCCGAACGGTCGCCTTGTTGTCTGAACTGACCACGATGGTCTGGTAAAGCGACTGGACTTCAATCACCGCCGCTTGCGGTATCAGCAGCGCGTTCTTGCTGGTTTCGGCCACGAAACGGACCATGCCGAAGCCGCCAGGACGCAGAATCGCGTCCTTGTTAGGAAACGCCGCGGCCATCTGGATCGTTCCCGTGCCCGCCGCAATCTCGCGGCTGACAAAAATGATCTCTCCCTTGTAGGGATACGGAACATCGTTTGCCTGTATGTATTCAATCGAACCGGGCTTTCTGCCGCCGGGAGCTCCCTGAATGGCTTTCGAAATTTCCGGAGCAAATTTCAAATACGTCGCTTCGCTGATGTTGAAGTACGCCCAGATGGGGTCGATCTTCGACACCACCGTCATCTTCGTCGCTGTTCCCACCAGGTCGCCGATCTGTGAATTCGCCACTCCGGCTATGCCGTCAACCGGCGAATTAACTTTCGTCCATCCCAAGTTCAATTCGGCTTGCTGCTGTTGCGCTTTCGCGGCTGCCACCTGCGCGTTGCCCGCGGCTTGGTTGGCGATGTCGTCGTCCAGTTGCTTTTGCGGGATCGCGTTTTGCGCGGCCAAAGGCGTGTCACGCTGCACATCGTTGTTGGCCTTTTCGAGCGCAGCCATGGCGCGCTCCACGTCGGCTTTCGCCTGATCCAGCGATGCTTCGAACGGCCGCGGATCGATCTGAAATAGCAGCTGCCCCGTCTTCACGAACGATCCGTTCGCATAATCCTGTTTGAGAAGATACCCCTGAACCTTCGGCGTGATGTCGGCGTTGACTGGCCCGTTCAACTGCGCCACGCTGGTCGCATAGATGGGAACATCCTGTTGAACCACCGGTGCGATCTGCACGTCCGGAGGCTGCGGCGGCGGGGGCGCCTGCTTTTCGCCGCAGCCCGCGAGCAAGCCGGTGAGCGCCAGAATCAGCATCGAAGAAAATAGTGACGAGTGGGAAGATATGGTCAATCGCGGGTCGCGGTTCTTACGGCACACCCGTTTTAGAGACGTGGCAGCTTTAACTTTCGACCGCATGTATCTCGCTCCTAGCGTAGAGAGCCCACAACCTGACCACTACTATAGTCTCGGTATCATCCAGGGCAAACTGGCAGAACTGACAGTTGACTGATGTGAGCGCGAAGAATTGAACCGAGAAGGTTAGCGTCCCGAAAATGGCTTGTCAAACAGTTTTACGAAATCCCACAGTCGCCAATGCGCTTAACGTTCAAGCCGGAGGCCTAACCCGGCGCAAGGCTGCGGTAACCCTTGCGGCAGTGGACGTGCAGCCCGCGTTGGCTGATCACCCGGATTTCGATGGCGCGGTAATGCCCGTCCACCTTGAAATCGGCAGCCCGGTATGAAAGCGAATACTGGCTGCGCAAGTTCTCCTGCACCGCCGCGAAGGCGTCGCGAACCTCCGTCAGCCGGATCGGCACATACGATCTTCCCCCGGTTGCTTCCGCCATGCTCTCGAGATTTTTGTAGCCTGGGCCGCCCGAATGGGTCAGGCTGGTGCTGATGGCAAACACGGAAACCTCTGACTGCTGGGCCGTGTCTATGGCTTTTGCCCGCGTGATTGTACTGGCGTTGTCGAGGCCGTCGCTTAAGAGAACAATCATGCGCCGCACCGGCTTATTTTCCGCTTGCTTCAGGAGTCTTTCCCGGCAGGCGTACTGCACCGCGTCATACATGGCGGTGAGATTTCCTGGTTGAAGCTTTTGGATGCCCTCGGCCAGTTTGACTGGGTCGTCAGTGAACTCCTGCGTGACCTTGGGCGAAAGATCAAAACCCATGACAAACGCGTGGTCGTAACCTTTCCGCAGAGTCTCCTGTAGAAAGTCACTGGCTGCTTCTTTTTCGAATGCGAACCGGTCCCTTACCGATTCGCTGGTGTCGATTAGCAGGCCAACTTCAAGTGGAAGATCGGTCTCGCTGCGAAAGTTGAGAATCTCCTGCGGCGGTTTGTGGTCGTCGCGGATTTCGAAATCCTTTTCCGTCAGGTTCTTTACATAGTGACCGTGCTTGTCCGTCACAAAAAACACCACGTGGACTTCGCTCACTGCGGCACGCAACGTGAGCAGAGAGTCGTCAGGGGCGGTCTGCGCGCTTTTTGGACTCGCAGCGGGCTTCGCTTTTTGCTGGCTGGCTTGGGGCCACCCCGGCATTGTCATTGCCAGGGAGAATGCGATCAGCCACAAACCAGCGCGGCGATGGCGGCTCATGTTTGCGTCGATTCTAGCCATGAGATTCTCTCGCCAGAACAATCGAAGAGATACGTATGGCATCCTCCTGGCAACTGGTAATTTTGCCAGTTGAAATTCCAGGGCGTGGAAAGTAAAGTGTTTCTGCTCCGGAATTATTGTTTTTGTTGATGTCGTTGCTGATCACAAACCGTGATTCAGCGAGGGATCGTTGTATAATTCCCGGCAAGTTCCGTTCCAACTCAAAAAAGCGAACAAGAAAAGAGAGGCGCGCCGTATGCACTGTAATCGAAAACAAGTCGTAAATCTGGCTCTTGCGTGGTGCCTGTTGGCATCGTTGTCTTTCGCCGCCAGTGGCGACAAGGCCAAAGTAAAAGGAATGATCACCAATCGCACCGCCGATTCCATCACCATAAAGACTGAAGATGGTGGAACCGCAACCGTGGTCCTGGACGACACCACCAAAGTGCAGCAGCCGAAGGGACTTGGCATACGCAAAAAGCAAGTCTCGGCCGCGGCGCTCATCCCCGGACTCAAGGTCAGCGTCGACGGAATGAACGACGACCAGGGCCGCGTCGTCGCCAAATCCATTACTTTCAGCAAGGGTGATCTCGAAACCGCCGAAATGATCCAGGCCGGTTTGCATCCTACCGCCGAGCAGGTAGCGGCGAACTCGTCTGACATCGAGACCAACAAGCAGAATATCTCAGCCAACCAGAAGGCCACCGCGCAGAACTCGCAGGACATCGCGACCAACCAGGCAGCCAACCAGGCCGCGATCCAGAAGAATATCAACGACATTCAGGCCGCCAATGACCGTTTCAGCGCGTTGAGCGACTACGATGTCAAAGGCGAAGCGACCGTCCACTTCAAGTCCGGAAGCTCCAAAATCAGCGCCGACGATATCGCCCAACTCAAGAAGTTGGCTTCGGATGCCGGTAGCCTCAAGGGTTACATCATTGAGGTCAAAGGCTTCGCTGACTCAACCGGAAACGCTGCCATGAACACCGCCCTCAGCCAGGACCGCGCGCAGGCCGTGATCAACTATCTGGTGCAGCAGGGTGGCATCTCCGTTCGCCACATCGTGGCTCCCGGCGCCTACGGCGAAACCAACGCTGCTGCGACTAACGAAACCGCAGCCGGACGCGCAGACAATCGCCGCGTCGAGGTGAAAGTGCTCGTGAACAAGGGCGTCGCAGGATCGTAAGCATTTTGGACGCGGGAGGGCACAGCTTCAGCTGTGCCGCCCCGCCCCATTTTCAATAGGACAGTCATCCCTAACGTCCGCGACTTCACCAGCGGACAAAAAGCCCGCCCTGAGTGAGCCAGGGGAGCGACGATTTGACCGAATGGGGATCTGGCGCGCAGTGTCTGAAAGCCGGCCGCGTCCGGACCGCTTCGCCGCCGGTCCTCGCCGGTTACCCGTCGTTACTTTGGTAGAATAAGAGTGTGTCTCTCAGGCACTTGCGCAGGCTTGCAGCTATGAGAGACTGAAGCCAGCCGGAAGATCGATTCCGGCAAATGCATCGCCGAAGCCCAACGATGCATCTTCATAAGCGGGGGAATTGCGATGGCTCGCAGATCCGTTAGCGCGGTGGCGGCCGCCGGTGAGCGGCTTTATCACAGGCTGGCCCCGTCTTATGCCCGCGAAAGCGGCAAGTATCTCGCCATTGACGTCGATACCGAAAAAGCTTATCTCGCCGCTTCCCCTCAGCAGGCTCTCAGCCTCGCCGAAAAGGCTAATCCCCGCGGCACGTTTCATCTGGTGAAAATCGGATCCGACGGTTTGTATCACGTCGCCAGCTATGGCCAACGCCTGGCTCGATAATGGCCGTCCCGCCGCAACCATAACCCTGGTTGGTCCCAAAGGCGAAAAAACTCTCACCGCCATCGTTGACACCGGTTTCGACGGTTTTCTGTCTGCTCCCTCCAAGGATCTCGAAGAGGTCGGCTTGCCCGGCAGCCTGACTGTAACCGGCACCGCAGTCCTTGCCGACAATCGCTCCATCCCGGTGCGCCTGTGCCTATCGACCGTACGATTTGACGGCGAGGAGCAGGTCGGCATGTGCATTATCGCTTCGCCCAGCGGAGACGCGTTTCTCGGCATGAACTTCCTGCTCGCCTTCCATCGCAAGCTGGTCGTTGACGTCACCAACGCCTATGCGGACCTCACACTGAGCGACCATTTGGAAAGAAAAGAAACGGCGTAGGGGCGGAAGACACAATCAATCCTTGCCGCGCGGAAAGCCGCCTGCGTCCGGCTTGGGGTTTGTGACTGCCGCCCGCTCGCCAAGGTGAGAAAACACCTCCACTGCTCCCACCACCCTGCCCATGCTATTCCGTATGGGATGCGCCCTCACCTTAACCGGAACACGCACGCCATCTTTGCTCTGGAAAGACATGGTTGTCTCCCACGGCTCGCCATCCAGCATCACCCGGCTAAGCGGACATCCCTCCATGCACAAACTTCTGCCGTGCTCGTCGACATGCTTCAATAAATTGTTGTAGCAATATTTCCCGACTGCTTCGCCCGCCGTGTAACCGCTCGCGTGCTCGGCTCCTTCGCTCCAAAACGTGATCTTGCGTTCCCGGTCAACGAAGTACATGCCATCCTGCAGCGCATCCAGGCGCCGCTCCTCGGACGAAGAAAACCGGATCCCCCACAAGCCATCGCACGCCTCGCTCACTTCCAGCCCATAAGCCGCGTGTCCGCCCAGCGCCGTCGGCGACGCGCTCACCACCCGCGCCTGCACATCCTGATGGGTATCCAGGCGCCTGAGCGTGAGGTGATTCCCCGGACTCAGTCGATGCCACAGCCCCACACAACACCCGTACCGGCTCACCGCCATCGTTGTCGTGCTTTCGT
>DASVWZ010000270.1:0-1997 GCA_036392935.1 Terriglobales bacterium
TTGCATCTTCGCGTACCCCACAGTTTCACACATCTCCTACCGCCAGTTCCGAGTTTTGCTTTATATCGTTCCATGTGCTTTAAGGGGATGATCGTCTGCTATTACGATGCGCACTTGCTTTCGTTCGGAAGACACAGCATCGGGAATTATAGCGCTGTTAGAACGCGGCTGGATGGGTCAAGAAGGCGAAGAAGAAGCGGAAACGGGCTGCACTAGACTAGGACCAGAGCGAAATGCCAAGAGCATATGAAGTCGGGCCCTCCGTGCCAATATCTCTGAGACACTTTCAGTAGTCGTAATTAATGAGCAGGGCGAGGAAGAGAAGAATGAGGATGAGCAGGAATTCTCTTGGTGTTGTCTCAGGGGCCGGGGCTGGCGCGGAACGAAGCGGAGGCGAGCGTAGCGAGCCGCAGCGCAGTGGAGCGCCAGTCCCGGCCGAAGCCTTGCCGGCCGCCTCGCATCCGGACCCCGAAGTCGTGGCCCGACCCCAGCGGCGTAGCTACACCGCGGAATACAAAGTGCGCATCCTGCGCGAAGCGGAGGCGGCTGCCGCCATCCGCGGCGGCATCGGCGCCCTTCTCCGTCGCGAAGGTCTGTACTCCTCGCTGCTGGTCAGTTGGCGACGAGAACGAGCTCAGGGGATTCGGGAGGCCTTGACTCCGCAGAGGCGCGGGCCCAAGTCCAAGCGCCATCCCCTGGCAGACGAAATAGAAAAGCTGCAGCGGAAGAATGCGCGCCTCAACGAACAGCTGCGCAAGGCCCACATCATCATCGACGTCCAAAAAAAAGTGGCCGCACTGTTGGGTCATCCGCTTGCGGACGAAGATCCAGAGAAGGAATCTTGATGGCCGCGGTCACTGAACTCGCCACCGCAGTCGGCACCCGCGCCGCTTGTCTTGCCCTGTGGGTACCCCGCGGGTCCTACTACCGGGATCGACGTTCTAGTTCTTCCCCGGGCCAGACTGCTCCGCGGCCGAGGTCGGGACGCGCCTTGGCTGCGGCGGAACGGGAAACCATCTTGACTTATCTTCACCAAGAACGCTTCCAGGATCGCTCGCCCGCCGCGGTCTATGCGACCTTGCTCGATGAAGGACAGTATCACTGCTCCATCCGCACCATGTACCGTCTGCTCGCAGCCCAGGGAGAATCCCGCGAACGCCGCGACCAGCTGACCCATCCGCCCTATCAGAAACCAGAACTGTTGGCCACGGCTCCCAATCAACTCTGGAGTTGGGACATCACCAAACTTTTGGGTCCGGCGAAATGGACCTACTTTTACCTCTACGTGATCCTCGATGTGTTCAGTCGCTACGTCACCGGCTGGATGATCGCCATGCGGGAAAGTGCCGAGCTGGCCAAGCGGCTCATCCAGGACAGTTGCACCAAACAACGCATTCTCCCCGGTCAACTCACCCTGCATGCCGACCGCGGCACCTCGATGAGCTCCAAGCCGGTTGCTTTCCTCCTGGCCGACTTGGGAGTGACCAAGACCCATAGCCGTCCTCACGTTTCCGATGACAACCCGTACTCCGAGAGTCAGTTCCGCACCATGAAATATCGTCCTGAGTTTCCCGACCGCTTCGGCTGCATTCAAGACAGTCGCGCCTTCGCGCAAGGATTTTTTCGTTGGTACAACGAAGAACATTACCACTCGGGCTTGGCATTGCTCACGCCGGCCATGGTGCACTACCGGCAAACCGGCCCTATCTTGCAACAGCGTCAACAAGTTCTCGATGTCGCCTATCAACTTCACCCGGAGCGCTTCGTGCGCCAAGCTCCAAAACAACCTGCGGTTCCGACGGAGGTCTGGATCAACAAACCGCTCAACTTAGAAATTAAACCTCAGTAAATTCCGGGATCATGTGTCTCAAAGTTGTTGACACGCGCCGATAAGCCGAGGCGACATTTCTCCTGCTTCTATCGCATTCTCCCCGATCCGATGTTGGCAAGTAATCAGAGTGCGGAAACATCGATGCTCTTAGATTTCGAGCGTTATC
>DASVWZ010000271.1:0-1848 GCA_036392935.1 Terriglobales bacterium
TTGGTGGAACGGCGGGTCGGAGATGTTCAAGTCTTGCGCCTGATCCGAGCTTGGCTGAAAGCGGGAGTTATGGAGGAAGGCAAGGTGACTCACCCGGACCGGGGTTCTCCTCAGGGCGGAGTGGTGACTCCCCGAACGCAAAAGATAACCTGGACTCGGCCTTGATTCAGTAACGCCCGAGGGCGAGGTCGGCGATCTGTTTGGACCCGGCCCCACCTGCGGAATTGGGATCGAATGACGGAGCGTGATCGTGTCCGCGCCGACCAGGACCTCCTTGACCAGTAATCGGAGAATCTGCTGTCGCACGGCGATATCCAGCGCCTCGGCCCGAAACCGTAGTTTGCTGCGAAAACCCGCCAGGCTCTCAGCCAGTTGGAGGTATTTGGCTTGGTCCACCGCCGCCATTTTCAGAGAGTGTAATTCGGATTCCACGGCCTGCGTTTGTTTCTGTAACGCCGGCATCCTTTGCCGTAGTTGGGGAAGCGTCAGCAACCCTTCCTGGTAAGCCGTCACCAAGCGTTCGCTGCTTTTCTCCACGCGAGCCTGCTCCCGGCGCAATTCCTCTTCGCGCTTGCGTAAGGGGTCTGCCTTCTGTGCGGCCTCGCGGCGGCGATCGATTTCCGCTTGGATGAGCCTCGGATCGTCCAGAAGTCGGATAATCTCATTCCACACGAACTGATCCAGATAATCTTGTCTGATTGGTCGATTCGTGCAAAGCGGCCCGTTCAGCCGTCGATATCCGTCCGAACCGAGGCAGCGGTAATAGTTCAGCTTGTGCTTTGACGTGTGGGTGGATGTGCGGTACAAGCCGTAGCCGCACTGTTCGCATACCAAAATGCCTTGCAATAAAGTCGGCTCAATGGTGCGCCGAGGCGAATGATGCTTGTTCTTCTCCAACTGCTCCTGCGCCAGCGCGAACATCTCTTCGCTCACCAGCGCGGGCACCGCGATCTCAATCCACTCCGCGCGCGGCCGCTCGTGTCCACCAACGTCGCGGCTTGGCAACGCTTTCCGTTGACGAAGAGGACGCGTGACGCGTTGCCGGGGCCGTTGCTCGGTTTTGCCATAGCACGCCGTCCCCCGATACGCGGGATTGCGCAGCATGCCCCAAACCGTGGACCGCTCCCAGCGGCCCTTGCCCATCCGTGTTGCAATCTGTCGTTCATTCAGTAGACGAGCGATGGCGTTGATACTGAGTCGCTGCTGGGTATAGATCTCAAACACCATCCGCACCACCTTGGCCTCGGCCTCGACCACCTCGTAGTATGCCGTCGAGGTGTCACTCTTTCTTACGTATCGGTACCCAAACGGCGCGCCCGAAAGGACATTGACTCCGCCCTGTTGCGCCATGTGCTTTTTGCCACGCCGGCACCGCTCCGCGATCTGGGCGCGTTCGTATTCGGCGATCATGCCCTGAAACTGCACCAGCAGTTGATCCTCCGGCGTGGCTCCGGCCGGCGCCTTTAGAAAGATCAACTCCACTCCACAGCGCGACAGCTCCTCGGTCAGCAAGATCTGATAGGCGTACTTTCGGCTCAGCCGATCCGGCGAGTAGACCAGTGCGGCGGCGATCTGCCCTTCTGCTGCCAGATCGCGCAGCGCCTCTAATCCGGGCCGCACAAGAATGGCGCCGCTATAGCCTTCGTCTTGGAATACCCATTCCGGCGGCACGCTGAATCCGTGCGTCTGCGCGTACTCGACCAGCGCCGCGGTCTGGCTGGCAATCGTGTGGTTCTCCTTCTGGCGGTCCGATGACACGCGCGCATAAATCGCTGCCGACTTGTTCATGGTTCACTCCCCAAACTGGATTCGTTGCTTTCGGAGTCTCTCCTCCGATTGACTGACGTC
>DASVWZ010000272.1:0-19313 GCA_036392935.1 Terriglobales bacterium
ACTACATACGGCCTCTTTTTGACTACGGTAACGGCGCGAGCGGAAAACCTGTTCCCAGACTTGACTCTCCTAGGCGGCTGGCGCAACGGGCTTCCGTCTTACGCGCTCACGGCGGCGCACCGGCTTGGGGGCACGTGGGGACGGCTAGGCCGCCAGCCGTGTTCTAGCGGCGTGGAGTCTGCCCACAGCAACCGCCGTCCGTAGTCCTCGGGCCGGGAATTGACACTCTCCAGCTTGGTGCCCATCTCCGCGTCCGGCCCTCGTCCCTGCCGGGCAAGTTTTTGCGGCTCGCGCATCTCGAAAAAGCCGTTAAGGTCCGGGTGCAAGATGGCAATGATTCTTGCGTAATAGGATTGGAACACGTCATTCATGTCAAACGGCTCGCCCACAACTTTCGTCTTCGTCAAAACCCATCGTGCGTATTCCCACAGTGATTTGACGGACGCGCAGGGCCAGCCCATCGCCCGCACGTCATAGAGCTCCAGCACAATCAGGTCCAGGACATCCCGGTTTGCGTTGTGGAAACGTTGAAGCCGCTTGAGGACCGGGCTTAGTCCCCGCGTGGCTTCGATGTGCGCTAACAGTTCGTCAACCGCGTCAGTCATGTTTTTCACCTCACCACGTGTTTGGAAAAAACAGCTCGCGCACGCTCGTGGGGCAGCGCACGGTCCCAATTGGACTCAAAGGCCGCTTGGCCGGGCAGTGTGATAAAAACCTTGTCCGGCGTCATCTCGGTGATTGTGCCGTCCAACAGTTGCTTACCATCTTTTGAGTGTGACCCGCCGCAATGACGTTATCGGGCACGCCGGTTGTGTGTGGCCATGGTTAGCCGGGTGCTATCGGCGGATGTGTTACTGGCAGACCGCACACACAGCGCGGTACGCTTTTCTTTCTTTTCCGTCTCATGACTCAACTTCGCTTCCTGCCGGTTTGGGACGGCAGCCCACTGTTTTTGATTTTCCATGACCCTCCATCTGTCCGTACGTAGTACCGGAGGTACGTACGTACGACAGGAGATGGGTGTTTGTCTGTAGTGGCGTCTCTCATCGTATATGTAGGGAATGCGACAGACGCCGCCCCGTTATTGAGCCTTTTCGTGGGTCACTCTTATGCCGCCCACGTTGTAATCAATGTCCGCATCTTCCATTTCCAGGTCTTTGCGTTTCCTGTGTACCCAATCCTTTCCACGGCCCATTTTTAGCCGCTTGAGCGCCTCCGCTGCTTCGCGGTCGGATAGCTCGGGATTCTTACGCAAAAAATCCATGCGCCTGTCATCCTTGCCGTCTTTGTCGGCGCGTTTCTTGGTCTTTAACTTGGCGTTACCCAACGAGTCCGGCACCATAGTCAAAACCCCGGTCTGCCGGTTGGACATAACCTCAAAATCCTTGGTTTCGATGTCCCGCTTTTTCACGTTTTTCAAGATGGACGGCGAGTCATACTCGTCTTCACCCTCCGCGCCGTTCAAACGAGTGGCCCAACACGTGGTCAAGAACGCGGCCAACTCACCCGAGCCACGCATACACGCATCCAGCGTTAGCGCACCGCCGTCCTTGCCGTCTTTGCGAGCGTGGTGCAGCAACACCACACTTTGGCAGCCATCGCGCAGCATCCCGAAAATCTGCTCGCTAAACCGCTGCATGTCTTCCGACTCTTTTTCGTTGCCAGCCATAAACCTGATGGCCGTATCCAAAATGGCAACGCTGCCGGGCAGGTAAGGACGCAGCGCCGGGTCATCCAGCCACAACTTGCCCTCTTCGTCCAGCGTCCGGCAGAGCAGCTTGGTTCCCACATACTCCATCAGTCCCAAGCCCGCTAACCGCTTTTTAAGGGATGTGCGGGTTAACTCCGGCACGAGGTAAAGCACTCTTGTGGGCTGTCTCACCACTCGGAAGTGTCCAAACAGCGGCTCGCCGGTTAGAAGTGACCGCGCTATGTTTTGGGCAATCAGACTCTTACGCTGTGCCACGGGCGCACCAATCGCGGTCACGCCGTCATCCGGCAAAAAGCCCTCAATGAAAAAACCCAACGGCTTGGCCTCGTCCATCTGTTTGCGCGTGGAAAACAACGCCGTGGCATCTTTGGGACAAAGCCATAAGCGCCCGTCCCCGGTTTTTACCGGCTGCTCTTCGGGGTTTTCTTCAGTCTTGTGTGGGCCGATGTGGACTTCGCCGTATTGTTCCGGCACGTCATACCGCGCCACGCTGCGAGCAATTTTTTGGACTTCATCTTCCGGTAAGGGCGGTTGACATCTCTGCTCGTTGTGCGCGAGTAAGGCGGCTTCCAACTCATCGGCGGACATGCCGAGATTACGCAGCTTGCCAGCAAAGCTGGTTAGATAAATGTTGCGTGAGCCTTCCACCGGCTCGGCGTCTTTGCCCGTGGCTTGTCGAGACTGCACCGGCTTGACCACCTCGGTCAAATTGGACGGCGCGGGCAGCACAGGCAGGTCCCATAAAACCTCATACGGTTGGTGACTGTCCGGGTGGATGGAACCGGCAGCCATGACATAACCACCCGCGCTCTTAAATTCGCCGGTGCACCCACCGCGCTCCCAGCCGGTGTTGTCTTTCATTGCGCCGGAGTAATAGAGGTGTACGGCGTACTCGGTGCGCCGTCCCGTGTGCACAGCATAGGTCTTTGGCAGCTCGCCCATCCACCGTTTAAGTGACTCTTCATCAGTTAAACCGTGGTCCAGGTCCACCACGATTAGGCCGGACGGTTTGCACGCAATTGCCACATTAGCTTTTGGCGTGGCAGTCCACCACGAGCGGACTTGTGTTTCGTCATTGCTCGCGTCATGCCAACCATTCTTAGTGCCCGGCTGCTTGCCGAAGCACGGAAACACATACCAGCCACGTGCGATGCAGTTAAGCGCAATTTCTAGGAAGGTCATAGTTTTTCGCCGTAGTCATATCGGAGCGCCGCGCCGTATGCGATTCGCGGTAGCCGGTTGAAGCCGAATCTCCCGCGTTTTGCTGGCGGACCCAAAACTAGCAGCATAACCAGCTAAAATAATTTCTTCTGTGACGTATGTCCGCGTTGCCTGTGACGATGGGGAGGAAGGACTTGAATTACCCTACGGCGAACACAATACGAAACTGGTACAGTGGTTTGGTGGATGAAGACCCCCAAGCGCGTGCCGCTGATTGCCGCGAGCATCCTAGCCGCTCGGAAAATTAGCTCCGTTCGAGGGCGGAAAGAAAGTGCCCGCAACTGTGAGCGCAATTGCGGATGGGGTGCGATGGGCAGAAGAGATAATGAAAGGCAATTGTTGAGCGATGGCGACGCGTCAAAAGCCCCCGAAAGATTAGGAGTCTGTCGTTACCGAATTAGGTCCCCAGCCTTTCTCCTTCGCTAGTTGAATATCTTGACTTCTTGACGCTTGGAAAATCTAATTGCTTGTTGTTTTTTTCCGGTTATCGTCGCACTGAATATTGAGCAGACATGGCAAAAAAGAAAACCAGTGAACAAGAATTCCAAGGGGACGTTGTTACTTGGTTCAATGAGGAAATAAAAAAGCGCCCCAACATCGGTTTGGACAAGGCCACTCAAGAACCCTCCAAGATTACACCCAAGCGTAGCGACGTCGTTGTCTGGTGGAACCGCGCCGCCATTCACGCGTTCTTTACGGTTGAGCTTAAAACCCCGGAAACGCCAATCACCGATTTGACACTATTGAATGACGCTACGGCAAAGGCACAATCTTGGAATTCTCCGTATTTCGTGCTTTGGAACATGCAAGTAGCTCAGCTTTACCACACGCCTGTTTCGGTTTTTTCCACACCTAAGGACCTAGTGTTCCAGTTTCCCGCAAATCCCAGCGTACAGAGTGTTGAAGACTGGCTGGACCCGAAAATCGCCGCTTCATTGAAAAAGGATGCGCTCGCAATTTTCGACAAGGTCTGGGAACAGGTCGCGCTGAAGGGAACGCGAGTTGAGATTGAAGCATCAGTATTTGTTGAGCGACTCGCGGACCGTCTGCGTAAACTCCGCCAGTTTTTTGAGCCTGCGTTGTCATCGAAGGCCGCCAAGAATCCCGCGGTTCGCAAACGCCTTAAACAATTGGCGGCCCAACAAGGGTTCGCAGGCTTTGTTGAAAACATAGACGCCGCTGTCGCGGGTCAGTTTGCATATCGGCTTATTGGGCAGATTCTTTTCTATTTTGCACTTGGGAGAAAACAGCCGCTCAGACCACTTATGCTGTCTGACAAAGACAAGCTTCCCACGGCATTGCGTCCCTTCTGGGACGATGTGCGAAAGTATGACTACGAAGCATTGTTTGACGAGAGCGAGCTTGAGACTCTAGTTCCTTTTCCGGTTGAAGCTGGTGTCGTTACTCGCCAGCTTATTGACGAACTCAGACGATATGACTGGAGCCATCTTCGGGATGACGTACTTGGAGCTGTGTTCGAACAACTGATTCCACGTAATGAGCAGACATTGCTCGGTCAATTCTATACACCGAGCCGCGTTGCTGACTTGCTAGTTGCGTTTGCCGTTGACCCTAGTAATCCCGTGATACTAGACCCCGGTTGCGGCAGCGGTACCTTCCTGATGCGAGCGTACGACTACATCCGCACCAAGGCCGACCTCTCTCACTCTGACGCGCTGTCAAACATATGGGGATTTGACATCAGTGCCTTCGCCACAGAGTTAGCAGCAATCAACCTCTTCCGGCAAGACATGAAGGCTTTCGACAATTTTCCACGTGTCATCCCAGGGAATTTTTTCGACCGTTCGGTTGGGGAAGAGTGGCAATTTCCACCTCCGCGAGCTGGCGGGCAGACTAAGATTCCCGTTGCTATTCCGCAGTTCGCATCAGTAGTAGCTAACCCACCCTATCTGAAATCGCAGAAGCAGGATGACCTAAACCCAAAGTATAAAGATACTCTCCGCGATGCAGCAGCCAAAAATGGCATAGCGGCCCCACAGAAAACCGATTTGTTTGCTTTCTTCATTTACAAGTCTCTGCAATTCATGTCACCCGGCTCCCGGCTTGGTTTTGTGGTCAGTGCTAGCTGGTTGACTGCCGATTTTGGCGCGACACTACAGGATGTGCTCATGCGAAGGTTCAAACTCGTTGCGGTTATCGGCTCTAGCGTGGAAGCGTTTTTTACGCAGGTGGATGTGAATGCTGTTTTGATAGTCGCGGAAAAGCGAGCAGAAAACAAGGTTGAGCCGGGAGAGAAGATTCGATTTGTCTGGCTCAAACGGCGTTTGGACGACATTTTCAAAGGGGAATCGGCGAGCTATTGGGATCGCGTAACCGGGCTAGCCGATGCAATCGAACTCACGGCGGAGTCCCATGAGACGGACGATTTTCGTGCCACTGTGATTGGGGCAGAGTCCGAGTTGGGGGCTCTTTCGGCACAAAAGAGCGTACGGAATTGGTCTCTTTACCTACGTGCCCCACGTTCTTACTACGCCTTATTTGGGGGTTTGGAATGAAGACGGGAACGTGCGCATTTGGGGAAATTGCTAGTGTCGGGTTGGGGTTCAAGTCATTGCAAAACCAGTTTTTCTATCTCACCAAGGCGACAATCAAGCAGTTTGAGATAAAAAAGAAATACTTGAGGCCCATCTTCAAGATTGGTGACCTGACAAACAACAAGTTCTTACAAGACCCCAAACCCACGCAGTGGTTGTTCTTTTGTAAAGAAGGCGAAAAGGACTTGGCCGGAACAGGGGCCTTAACCTACATCCACGCAATGGAGAACGTTCCAGCGACCGAACGCAAACAGACTGGCGAGCATCAGACGATTTCACAGGCTCTCAAGGCTCAGAGTGGAGGACTTTGGTACGGGCCGAAAGCCATACCTCACACTGCGCATGTGTGGCTTAGAAAGGCGTTCAATACGAATTTCAGCCCGTTCATTCTACACAACGCTGTGGCTCTGGACCAACGCTGCAATTTCGTCACGCCGAAGTCCGGGCTCGATTGGAAACTCGTGGCCGCCATTGTAACTTCTAGCTTATTCGCACTCGCTGTCGAATCTTACGGTAGCGCGACAATGGGAGCCGGAGCGTTGGAGTTGGCAACCAAGAAGCTGCCCGAACTACGGGTCCCAGATATACGGAACTTGGTTGAGACCGAGCGAAAGCGATTAATCGCGCTTGTAGAGGCTGTGTGGAAAGAAGCGGCTCCTATTGAATGGAGTACGGGGCAAGAGCCTAGAAAAGAGCTTAAGGAATTGGACACTTTTCTTTTGGCACTCATTGGTACGGAGGTGTCGCTCGCCCAGATATACGCTGACATCAATGCTCTTGTAGCGTCTCGCATTCTAATTGCGCGTGACAAAGAGCAGACAACAAAAGCCCATCAACGCGTGGACGTAGCTGCCGTCGCAAAAAGCATTGCCTCCAGTGTCCAGACCTTGCTTGATTCCAAAAGGTTCCCGGACGATTTTTATGACCCGGTCAGCGCAGGCATTGTATTTGACTTCACAAATGCAAAATCTTTGGATATCGAATGCACGCCGATATTGCATCAGGCTGTCATTGAGGTTCGGAATCCCGCTTCGAGTGAGGTCATGTTGCACGCTCAGTATCCGAGAGCTGTAGCGCAAGTAATTGTAAGGGCCTTGCTGCTCGGCAGGCGTCGGTTTGTCGCGCCGGAAAACCAAGAATCCGCTGAAGAGGCATTGGCAACCTTCGACAAATGGCTGCCAACCATCGTGGAAAAGGTAGAGGAGAGCGCTAGGATGACGGCGATGGGTACAAAGTACGAGCAACAAGTGTTAAGTGCCTGCTTTCGCGCATTGAACTTAGACATCCGTGCTACGGCCCCGCAGTTCTATGGCGAGGCTCGCCTTCAGTAGGCAAAATAAATCCACGCTTCCACGCCGTTTAGATGCCGTTCGCGGCGCATTGCATCGAAAAAACAGGGTGCTACATGCCGTCTGCTGCCGCTCAAATCACACCCAAGTTGCCTTTATTGCCCTGTCCGCCCTTCCCTGTCGCACCTTCGCCCACTCGTGTAAATAGAATCTAACGACCCCGTTGCTCGGCTGAGAATAAGCGCGTGGGCGGCGCGTTGTCTGTGACGGCTGCACGCCCGCCGTGTGACCGGTGCGCCAAAAGTGACCTCCGTAATCTTGACCCAAAAGCTGAGGCATGGCCTTATACCGTTGAAAGGCTACGGAGGTTTTAGGTTATGCGAGTCGGTGTCTTGGAGCCTTGGCAAGCCGCTACGGATAGGCCAAACTTTCACTTGAAAATGTCAATTGCAGAAGACCTGGTGGCACGAGGACACGCTGTGTGGGCCGTTCCGCGCAAGCGCATTCAGAAAATCGTGGCGGGCAATCTGCCTATTTTGCCGCGTGCACCAAAACAGCTCGGGATGCGCGTATCAAAGTGGAGTTTCTAGCCGCGTTTCCCGGTAGCTTTCACAAGCTGGCTACGCGGGGTTCTAACAAGCCAATCGCCGTATTCAATCGCGGACCTTGCGCGTGGACGTACCGTTGGCTGATGACGATGCTGGAATGTCCGGCGAGCTTCTGAATAGCGAAGGCATCCGCGCCCCGCTCGCCCAATCGGGTGCAAAAGGTGTGCCGTGTGGAGTGCAACACACACGACTCCGGCAACTTGAGGCGTTTGCGAGCGCGTAGAAAAGCATGAGACAGCCAATCGCGGGTCATCTGATGTTCATTCACGATGAAGACGTAGGGGGACTTTTGCTCGGTGAGACGCCGTATCTCGTCCATTTTCGTAAGCACGCGCTCGGCAAGTGTGGTTAAAGGAATACGGCGGCGAGCCGCTTTGCTCTTGCCCTTCAAAATTTCGATGGAGTGTAGAGGAAGGTGTACCGAATCCCAGGTTAGGTTGCAAATTTCAGAGCGGCGTAGGCCCGTATCGCACAAGAAGGGAACTATCCTGGACATCGGACCACCACCATTGGCGAAGGCGGCGATGGTATCATCGTTTAGGACGTATTCGCGGATGTTTTCACCTGTGAGCAATTTCAGCTTGGGTGCGCGGTTGATGACGTTCCACTCAGCTGCTAGCTGCAGCATCCGGCGAAGAGTTCTTAGGTTGTGGTTGATGGTGGTGACGGACACGGGCTTGCTTGGCGTGGGCGCGGTGACAGTAATACCCCGTGTGCTTGTGGCCGGACGGCGGCGGTGGTAATTGGCAGTATCTTGCTTGCGGCGGTGTTGCACAAATTCGTCAATGAGTCCCGCGTTGATGCGGTCCAGGCGGCAGGAAGCCAAAGGCTCAAAGGCGAGCAGGGGACGAAGATGCGTTGTATAAAACCGGAATGTCTCTTTGGACACGCGAGCCTGGATGCTGCCTTTGAATCGTTCACTGAAGACTTCCAACGTTGGGGCAGTGCCAATGCCGTTGCCAAGTTCTGTGCGCTTCGCGGACTCTATGCCACGCGCTTCGTTTTTGTTAGACTTCTGTGTAGAGAACTGATGGACTGCGCCGTCAACTTCGATGCGGGACCACCAAACGTTGCCGCGTTTGTAGAGGCTCATGGAAAGATTGTATCACAGCCTCTACAGTTTCCTCTACAGTGCGGAATTGCCAGCCGTATCTGTTTGTAAACAAAAGGCCGGGATGGCGGAACTGGCAGACGCAGCGGACTCAAAATCCGCCGACCTTCGGGTCTTGGGGGTTCAACTCCCCCTCCCGGCACCAAGCCGCAAAACGGTGCGGCTCAAAATCTTACCTAATTGGCTGACTTCACCTTGGAGCCGTCTTCCTTTGCCTCGCTAACCCGAGACTATGACTGTCGCGGGTTTCCAGCCTTGCGATAGCCGCCTGCCAGACAATCGCGTAAGGCTCAAAGACACCCCAGTCCTGCGGCCTCCGATTTTCATAATCACCCCTTCTACGACTCCGGCCCTTGGTAAATTGCGTGCTGCCGTTCTACGGAGGTCATGGATGAGCAGCCCCGATACATCAGCCCTTCACAGGTCTTTGCCCAAGTCCCAGGAAAGGATCACTCGATGACAGCGCCGCCCTTCTTGTGTGCTCCCCAGAGAGCTAGTGCCGTACAACCTGCCTACCGAATCGAATATAAGGTGATGTGTATCAAAGGTGTGGACGCTCTCTCGGGAGCTCAGGATGCTTTGCTTGAAAGCAAGGGTTATTGAGGCGTGTTCTGCACGTGCCGGAACGTGGTTTCAGGCTCGATGGTAATGTTGTCAATGATCTTGTTCTTGGGGTCAAGCATTCCCGTGATGCGAACTTTCTCGCCGGCGAAATTGTCGACTCCCTCCTGATTTCTTAAGTGATAGACGACGTCTCCCGAACGCAACACCCACTCTCCGCCGCGCCGCACACAGGTTCGCGCGCATGATGCCGCGTTGGTTCCGAATGTATTCTTCACGATCATTTCCTCGTGCGAGCGGCTGAGCGAGTGCACATTCATGGCGCATTGCGAATCCGAGATTTCCCCGTGGAACATCTGTTTCGCCGGATCGGCGCCCAGTGCAGCCACGGACGAGAGGAAGCAAGTCATCAGGATAAAGCGTTTCATAACGTAATCCTCCAGTTTCAGTTTCATCACTTCACCAACACGGTGAAGCCCATGCCTTCATGATCGGCGCTGCAGATCACGATGCAGACCGCCCTGTACCGACCGGGCACTTTGGGGGCGGCGACGGATAAATCCTGCACACCGGGATGCAAGTAGAACCGCCAACCGGGCACCACGTCCGACTTCTTGTCGAGCAATGCCAGTCCGTGCACATTGCCGTCGCGGTCCATGTCCTTGGCTTGAATCGCCGTCGTCCGCAGGATGACTGCCTCGCCGGGTGACAACTCAATGGTCGGACTGACTTTCTTTCCCTGCCGATAGCGGCTGTCTTTATCCGCCGTGAGTTCGATGATCCGCGGTGACGAAGATGACTGCTGACTGCTGGCCCAGGCGCAGAGCAGAAACAAAGCCAACGCGAGATGGAAAAGGGCGCGCATCAGTGCGTCATGTAATACAACACGTACTTCATGTCATCCTCGGTGAGCATCCCGCGCACTCGCATGTGCCGCACGGCCATTGACATGGTGCGAGGGGGGAACTTGTGAGGCGGTTGATGGCAGCGGCCGCAGTTGGTCCGGTAACGTTTTTCGCCTTCGGCCATCCAGCGTTCGTGGATTGCCTGATCTGAAGCGGTTGTGGCGACCGACGGTGCGGACAGGGTATCGGTTGACGCGAAAGCGAGCAGTCCGGCGCTCAGCGCAAGCAGCACGGCGAATTTGTGCGGCACCGTCATTGCCGTGGCCCCAAGGCGAGGACGAAGCGATAGGTCATGCCGACCGTCCAGATGTTGCTGTCACCTGCAGGAGTAAATGTGCGACCATAACTCGCCAGCGCCTTCCAGCCGTCGTTCAGGTAATAGTTCACGCCGAACTCGGTACGCCGGGTGTCAATGGTGGCCAGATCCGGGTTGCTGCCAGGAATCGTTCCCACGTTGAATACCTGAGTGCGGGCGACGAGTTGCGTTTTCCTCAAAACAGCGGGCGAAAGATTCAGGAGGCGGTATGCACCCTCAATCCAAAGCCCGCTGCCTTCTTCGCGCGAATAGGCACCTTCGGAGCGAATGTCGAGAGGCAAACGAGTGGGCTGCCACTGAAGGTGCCATCCGAAGCGATCGGCGCGGTTATCCTGCAGTTGGTGCTGGATGCTCATTCCGATCTCGAAGCGCTGCCGGGGAAGGAACGCACCCAGGCGGATGCCAGCGTGCCGCTCCGACTGGAGGTAGGCCAGGTTTGAGAGCGTAGAAAAATATGCCGCGTAGTTGAATGTGACAGCGGGATTCAGCGGAATGCCGCCGCGCAGCATGAAGCCGTCATCACTGCCCGTGCCTATGGGCAGAATCAAGGGATCGGTTTGCGTATCGCGAATCCAATTTGGGTAAAGCCGCTCGTTGAAAATGTTGAAAGGGGTCAGAAAGCGACCTGCCGTTGCCGTGACATAGGGGTTGCCAATATAATCGATTTGACCATAATCCAATGTTTTCTGGATGGCTCCGGTGAAATCGCCGGTAGTACCGTCGCGACGCTGAAAGTCACCTTCGAATGCGCCGCGTGACTCCAAAAGAAAGTTATTGCCGATGGGCACCAACAATACGGGAGAGACGATCGACACCAGCGTCGGACTGCCGGCGTCCCAGGTGGGGACGAAGGCCGCGTAGCCGGAAAGAACCGGCGCTGGCGCTGGGTCACCTGTGACCGGCGGCGGCGGGAACGGTACTTCCTGCCCGAAACACGCGAGCGTGGCCAACAGGCAAAAAGCAATCGCGACCGTCCTCGGCACCCATCCTCCCAGAGAGTCTCTGATCGAATCATGCCGCAAGAGACGGACACTCATGTCAAGGACTTGTCAGCCGCGGTTACGGCGGTAACCGTACGCATAATATGGACGGAAGCGCCAACCGGAACAATCCATACGGGTACCTTTACCGTAGGTTGTGACTCCCAGAACTCGCACCAGATAAGGGAAGGTGACCGCGGTGATCAGAATGCCCGCCACTCGCGCCACTGTCGCCGAGAACAGGAATTCCGCATACCGATGGAAGCTTGGCCTCAAGACCGCCTCATAGCGGGGAAAATATTAAGTTAATCACTCAGTTCCGGGCCCGGTGTCAGATGAACTGTGGCCATTGTTCTTGGCCGCAAAACGCGGAGCGTTCGTAACTGGAGATCGCCCGCGACGAAATTGCCGCGTCCTAAGTGCCGATGACTACTCCGCCATCAACCGAGATGACGGCTCCGTGCACAAAGCTGGCCTGATCGGAAGCGAGCCAGGCATACGTGTTGGCCACATCTTCTGGAGTTCCCATGCGGCCAAGCGGTGTGCGGGCGATCATTGCATCAAGAATTTTTGGCGGCATAGAACGAACCATCTCGGTGGCGATAAATCCAGGCGCCACCGCGTTTACGCGAATTTTGTGCTTTCCCAGTTCGCGCGCCCAGGTTCGCGTCATTCCGATGACGCCGGCTTTCGAGGCCACATAATTCGTCTGGCCAAAATTTCCCCACAGCCCAACCACAGAGGCCGCCGAAATAATTACTCCGCCTCCGCCCTCAATCATGTGTGGGACCACCGCCCGCGTGGCCAGAAAAACTCCCTTCAGATTGATGTTGATCACAGAATCCCATGCCTCCTCGGACATGGTCGATTCCAATCCATGGCCGTTCCACTTCACCAGTTGCGCATCGCGAACAATTCCGGCGTTGTTGATCAGAATGTCGATTCGCTTCCAGCGGTCAACCACAGCCTGGGTCGCCAACCTGACCCCCTCGACATCGGTAACGTTCACCTCGTGGAAAAAGGCATTGCCGCCGGCATCGCCGATTTCCGACTCCAACTCATGGGCGGCTTTACCTGAAACGTCCCATGCGGCGACTTTGGCTCCTTCCTCGGCGAATCGTATGGCGGTTGCACGGCCGATGCCGGCGCTCGCTCCCGTGATCACAACAACCTTCCCGCGGAGGCCGCTTTCGCGGAAGGTTCGGGGCGCCGCAGCACTATCCGGACCTGCCTGGTCAGAAGTACGCATACATTCTCCTGCACGTCGCATTGGATTCCTGTAAGTGGGGTCGATTGGGGAGGTGAAGGTTCATCGAACCTCAGTCGAATTACGTTACAGAGTAGCCCGTTTGCCGCACTGCGTCAAGACTTGCGGCGAGACCTTGGTTTACGGCCCTTCGATTTACCTTTAGCCTGGTGGCGTGATAGCGCAGTCTCCAGCTCCTCCAGCCGCCGTCGAAGTTCCGTCACTTCTGAATCGGGCGTCGCGCCCGGTCGGACCTGCGCCGCCGACGATTCGCCTGCCTTGCCGGGGTTTGCCGGCTCACCCACAGGCTTCGATTGGCCCCAAAACGGCGGCATAAACTCAAATGGATTCACAGGCGACGGCATGGCGCGATATGCCGTTTGGTACATGTCCATCATCGCTTTGAAGTAGCGCACCGCGCCCTCCTGGGTTGCTTTGCCCGAAGCGACCACCATTTGCCGGAGCACATCAAGGGGAAAGACGGAATCAGGAGTCTTGGCATCTTCCAGTACGATTTGGGCCAGAATCAGGCGGGTGATGTCTTCGCCGGTGGCGGCGTCGATTACGTGGACATCGTAGCCATCTCGTACCAACTGCGCCACCTGTTCCTGATTGATGTACTGGCTGCTCGCCGTATTGTAAAGGCGGCGGTTTTCGTACTTTTTGATGATGAGCGGTTGCGGGGCCCTGGCCTTCATTTTTTTGCTTGACATCTCCACTTGAAAACGCGAAACTTAGTCATTGCTGCACTGCAGCATATAGTGCAACACAACTTATTCTTTCTATTAAGGAGCAGACCATGCCCAATACCTCAAAGTCAAGCAAGAAGGCGTCATCCGGCGCCGCGAAAACCGAGTTTGTCGATTTCAGCACACCACTTTATCGCAGCAGCGTTGCCTGCGTGGCGGAACTGCAGAAGAACTCCCTGGACGCCGCGGCAGAGCAAGCGTCCGAATGGGTTGCAGCCGGCAAGAAAGCGTGCGGCAATCTTCCCGTTGCGGCTCCAACATTCTTTTTCGACATGTTCGGTCTCACCATGCGCACCATCGTTGAGACACAGAAGAACATGATCGATTTGGCAGTTGAGCAAAGCCAGTCGATGTCGGCAATCGCCAAGCAGCGCACCGGGGAGTACTCGAAAATTACCGAAGGCGTTGCCAATACGTTCCGGGCGACGGTGGCACGCTCCGTCGAAACCCAAAAGAAGGCCCTTGAGTTTGCCGGCGCGCAAAGCAAGGCATTCTGCGAAACCACAAGAAAGCAGATGGGCAACGGGCCGGCTTCAGCCATGGTTGAATCGTTCGAGCAGGGCACTAACACCATGATCGAAGCCCAGGAATCGATTCTGAGCGCGATCACGAAGCCGTTTGCAGTTGCGGCCAACGCGTAATATTCGTAGCAGGTGAGGCAGTCGCGAAGAGCGCACCATGTAGCGCGTGCGCGAGTATGCCCGCGGCTGTCTCTGGGTGTATTGTCGTGCTAAGAGGAGCGCGCAATGGCTGACCAGCAAAGTGGCAACAGCAAACCGGTCGATCCGGCGGAGCCGTGGCGCGGGGTGCGCGATGCGTACCTCGATGCCTGGGCTAAGACCATGGTCGACACAGTCAACAACGAGTCCTACGCTCAGGCCACGGGAGCGATGTTGGAGACCTATCTGACGGTTTCAGCCCCCTTCCGTGAAGCCGTTGAAAGGGCCATGCTCAAGTCACTGGAGCAGTTGGCCATGCCGTCGCGATCGGACATCGTTTCACTCGCAGAGCGCCTGACAAATATTGAGCTACGGCTGGACGATTTGGACGCCAAAATCGACAAGCTGCTGGACTCGCTGGTGAAACCTAATCCGGTAGCGCGCGCAACGCCAAATGTCGCAGCCGTCAAGAAAGTGGCCCGCAAGTCCCGGCGAGCGAAAAAAGGGAAGAGCTAGAATGCCCGAACCTTCAGTGATCATCGACCCCTTTTCCCAGGTGGCTAATCGTCTAAAGACGCTGAACAAGGTAATGACCACCAAGGCCGCGATCGCCCAAACTCCGAAGGAGGTGGTTTGGACGCTCAACAAGGCCAAGCTTTACCGCTATACCCCGGTTCTACCCGCCGAACAGCGTCATCCCGTCCCATTGTTGCTCGTCTTCGCTCTCATGAATCGGCCCTACATTCTCGACCTTCGTCCGGGTCACAGTTTTGTCGAATTCATGGTGAAACAAGGGTACGACGTTTATTTGCTCGACTGGGGGGCTCCCGGGCCAGAGGACAAGAACCTTAGATTCGACGACTACACCATGGACTACATGCCGCGGGCGATTCGCAAGCTCAAGGCGGTTTCTGGATCTTCGGAGTTCAGCATGTTGGGATGGTGCATAGGCGCCATTCTGGCGTCAGTGTATGCAGCCCTCCGTGGCAGCGAGGATGGACTGCGCAATTTGATTCTGTTGACTGCACCTTTGGATTTCTCGAATCGGCAGGGCCTTACCTTTGCTCGCTGGACGGACGAACGCTATTTCGACGTAGACAAAGTTCTGGCAGCTTTCGGCAACATGCCGGGCGAGATGATCGACTACGGGGCCAAAGCGCTTAAACCGGTCGAGAACTATGTTGGGAACTATTTAAAGCTGTGGGATAACCTCGACGACCCACGCGTAGTTGAAGCCTGGCACGCCATGAACACCTGGGTCACTGATAATGTGCCTCTGGCCGGAGGCGCATTCCGCCAACTGATTGTCGATCTTTACCGCAACGACAAGCTGATGAAGGGGGAGTTTGTAATCCGCGGGCGGAAGGTTGACCTGAGCCACATCACGGCCAATCTGCTCACTGTGATTGCCGAGGGAGATCACATCACACCTGCGTGTCAGTCGGAATCGATCATGTCGAAGGTTGGCAGCAAGGATAAGGAACTCTATCGGGTTGCGGGTGGGCATATCGGAATCATGGCGGGGAGCGGGGCAAGCCGCCACACCTGGCCTCACGTCAACCAGTGGCTGGGGCAACGTTCCGCCTGAAACTACGACTCGTTGTTTCAGCCGTCCCTCTGGGTCGCGAAAAACCTTCCAAACCACATCACACGGATATGTGACGTATAACCGTGCCGACACCCTGCCGATCACATATGCTTACCACGTCGAAGCAGGAGAGTTCCGATGATAACCGTCCCATACGCATATACACGTAGGTTTTTCGTGGAAGATGAAACACTAATCTCCAGCTGCAATTCTTGTTTCCTGCCGGTGGCAGAATCAAGTGATGAAGCTGAGCTTGAGGTGCTCGAGCAAACGCACTCGTGTATGCACAACGCCGAAGGATTCGAGACACGCGACGAAGAGTGCGAACTTCTATTAGCCGTATAGGTAGTCAGATCGGCATCCGACGCTCACATGCTCGTCCGCGCCGGTGACCGCGCCCCATATCACCAACTCGCTAACGCCGACCGCTTAAAGTTTCTTGCATTCTGCACACTCAGCCAACATTTGTGACTAAGGTCACAGTCTCCAGTGGTAGGTGTCACTGGCGAGCCTGTTACAAAAAGCTACTCTTCTATCAATGTTCGGCGCGAGTTTCGTGTATTTACACGTGGAGCAGGACAAATCGTTAGTGCGCAGGGATCGGACACGCGAGAATTACGAGGCGGGAAATGTCGTACTTGAAACCTTTCGTCATCAACACCCACGGACAGATTGTTTTTCCAACGAACTTCTTCCCTGAGCTCGATTTTTCTGCATTCAAATCGCTTAAGCAGTTCGCGGCTGTCATCCGCCGCGACTTTGGAGAAAAAGCTCCGGCAGACAACGAGGTTGTAGACCGTCTCCAGAGAGGCGAATACAAGAATCGTTACGAGCTGTGCCGGGACCTCGCGCTCAACCACTTCTGGGTCAACCGATACACGCTCACTATGTATGAGAAGCGGCCCGTCCGGTGGGGCGACCTTCCCAAGAATAGAGAAGACATTTTCCTACCCGTATACAAGCCGCGCGAGTCCTCAGAAATCGCGAAGACGATCGCGGAAGGATATCAAGCGTTGTCTCCAGCGTGGGACCAAACATGGGAGGACTCCTGTTTCAAGCTTCTGTTGCACGTTCTTCGCAACAAGATCAGCGCCGGGGGCGAGTTGCGCCCGATCCGGCCGACCGTCGCCGAGGCAATTGCCGATCCCTCTAATCGCACACGCCGTCTCCTGACCTACGATCCCAATTTCCCGCGCTATCGCTACGATGACGTGATCGACTGCCTGCACTCCGTGCCCGAACTTGAAGCGCTTATGCGGCAGTGCATGATCCTACACAACCAATATCCCTGGGACCCGGCGCAGAGCACGCAAATCGCGATTGGAGACCTGAAAGCGGACGACTATGTCGTCGCATTTTATCCGCACACTCCGGAGATATCGCATTTTATCAAGCGAGCGAAGACGGAAGGAGCATCGGGTCCGCGAGTTCGCCAGCAGCCGAGTCGTCAATTTGACGTTAACACTCTGGCGTTGAGCGATCCGGTCAAGGCATATCCACCGGTCGAAGTGAGCAAGCACTTCGCCGTCCTGCCGCGGATCGAAGCGATTGCAGTTTACGAAGGTGAGGTCAGCTGCAGCAACGCCGATCTGATCCGCAACCACGCATACAGTTGGTCCCGGATGTCTGCCGACGAAATTTCGGAAAAAACCGGCATCGAACAACGCTGCTACACCGAGCTGCCACTTGAAGAGATGGCGCTGATTGCCGCCACCAGGGCCCTGTTGAAGGCCAAACGCAATCCTGCGGAGATCGGGGCTGTGCTCTTCTGCAGTTGCACCAGCACTAGAATCATCCCGTCAGTGGCGACTTGGCTCTCCGGCGAACTTGGTCTCCAACAGACGCACAATTCATGTGACATTGTCGCAGCCTGCGCCGGCATGCCCTACGGAATTGCCGAAGCAATACGCTTGCTGCAGGAAATTGAACGACCGGTTCTGGTGGTGTGCGCCGAAAAGTTTTCCGACAAAATTGGAAGTGTGCGCACATCGCGGATGATTTTTGGCGACGGGGCGGCTGCCATGGTTATCGGACCGGCGCCCGAGGGAGTTGCTTCCGATGTCGAAGTCTTCCAGACGTATGCCAGCGGACCATGGTCCGAGGTGAACTCAATCATTTGGCCCAATCCCGAATTTGATAACAACATAACGGTCTACGGTCCAGAGGTGAAGGCGCTGGTAACCCGTTATCTGAAGCAGATGATGGGTGAGCTGGCACAGCTGCCCAACGCGAATGGCACTGGCGGAAGCCTGGTTGACGCTATCGATCTGGTGGTCCCGCATCAGGCCAACAAAAACATGGTGCAGTCGATAGCCGAAGCTGCAGGAATTCCGGGCGACAGGCTGTATTTCAACATTGAGCATGTCGGCAATACCTCGTCGGCAAGCATTCTTCTCGCCGCTCACGATGCGGTCGCCGAAGGAATCATCGATCGGCCGAAGCTGGTGTTTGCTCCCGGATTCGGTGCTGGTGCGGTTGCCGGTTATGTGGTGATGAGGATGGATCCCCAGGTTTTCTGTCTTAGTTCTGAAAATAGGAGTAAAGCTATGGTCAATATAAACACGAATGGAAACGGCAATGGGAACGGTAACGGCAACGGACATCACCGGCGCCTTACGGGTAAAGTTGCATTGGTGACGGGCGCTTCGCGAGGCATTGGCCGCGCGATCGCGACGGAACTGGCTCTCTGCGGGGCGAACATCGCCTTGAACTTCCGGTCTGACAGCAAACAGGCCGAAGCTGCCGCCGCAGAGATCCGCGAACTGGGGGTGGAATGCGTCCTGGTTCAGGGCGACGTTTCCAAGAAGGGTGAGGCGTTAAGAATTGTCAAAGACGTGCTTGCTAAGTGGCAGCGCCTCGACATTCTGGTGAATAACGCCGGCATCACTCGCGATCGAAGCATGCGCAAAATGACAGATGACGATTGGGCTGCCGTCATCAATGTCAATCTCAATGGTACGTTTTACTGTACGAGCGCCGCTCTGCCGGCGATGATCAACCAGCGATTCGGACGCATCATCAATATCAGTTCGGTCGTCGGCCAGATGGGAGCGTTCGGGCAGGCCAATTACTCGGCCAGTAAGGGTGGAATCATTGCCTTTACCAAAACCCTGGCGCTCGAGATGGCCAAGTTCAATGTAACCGCCAATGCAATTGCACCCGGCTTCACTTCGACCGAAATGGTCGACGCGATTCCGGAAGACATTGCAGCCCAGATCAAATCCAAGATTCCACTCGGGCGCTTTGCCGCTCCTGAGGAAATTGCCAAGGCTGCTGCATTTCTTGCCGCGGAAGGTGACTACATTACAGGCCAGGAGCTGAACGTGAACGGCGGGTACCACATGTAAAGTAAGTTTTCGCACCAACGAGTCGACGCGCGATAGCGACTTGTTGCCGGGGGTGGTTGATGAACCAGGTATTGGAAAACCCATTTCAGAGTATTGAAAGTGCGCACGAATTTGTTGCATTACTCGCTGCAACCGTGGCCGACGCGAAACAGGAACTTGAAGCGGACGTTGCAAGAGAAGCCTCGAGTCCGTCGCGTCGCTTGGATTGCCTGCGAATGGCACTTTACAACCTGCAAAAGCTTGAGGCGGATATGAGCCGGAGTCGTCGCGCTCTGAATGATCTTCGCACCTTGCGGCGATTGCTGTTCGACGAACGTGGACGACCGGTTTCGGTTGCGTAAGCGTCCTTGAGACGCACCCGAAGTTCACCCTTCGAAACGCGACGCAGCGTTACGATCCGCCCAGCCCAGCCAACTGGTTAAGGTCCGACGCACTGCCATTAAACCAGTCCATGTCCACGCTTCCGC
>DASVWZ010000273.1:0-8518 GCA_036392935.1 Terriglobales bacterium
TTTCTCGCATTCACCGTGAATGTCAGATTGTAGCGGCGGTTCGTCGTTGCCCCACCCAGATTCGGCCCACCACCGGCGCCGGTCAATCCACGACCGCCAAGCCCACCGGGGCCACCTGGGCCTCCACCGCGGCCTCCACCACCCCCACCCGGGCCACCTCCGCGTGGGATGTCGCTCGATCCCGCCCCTTTCCGCTCCGGGCCAAAACCAAAAGTCCGGCTGAGGCGCAGGTTCAAAGTAAACTGAGTCGGGCCGGTCTCGGAGTTGATCGCGACAATCGGTCCGCCCTGGGCCAGCGTATTGAATGTGCCGTAGGGAGTGCAGTACGTATTTGGCCCGGTCGGAACCTTCCCCGCACAGGTCGTCGCCGAAACCACAGTCGGACGATCGTTGAAAATCGAGTCGCCGTTCAAATCCTGCCCAACCGTAATATCAAACGGACTCCCCGAATTGAGCACCAGAAATGGGTTCAAGCGGAACCCTTTCGGAAGATACAAAGTCCCCCCCAGCAAGAATCTCTGGCGAATATCAAAGGCGGCGCGGCCGTAGTCGGCCAGGGGATCGTATTGATTCGTCAAAAACCCGGGAGCGGCAGTCCCGCTATTTCCGGCCGGTCCAGCCGTGTTCGCGGCCCCTCCGCCGTTGCCCACATTGCTATTCGCATAATTGAGCATGTAGAAACCAAACAGCGAGAGCTTGCTGCCGTAATTTATCCGAAAGTTTGCGATCAGCTGGTTCTGGCGAAACACACCCTCGGACTCATACTGATAAATGTTCCCGGCGGCAATTCCAAACGGCCGGATGCCGCTATTGGGGTCGTCCGGGTCGTAGGTCCCCGGATATGGGGCGTTGGTGTTCCGGATGAATAGCTGATGATCGCCGAGCGAATTCAGGTAGGTCACGGAGAGAGTTGCAAACTTCGTAACCTGCCTTTCGACGCTTACCGCGCTTTGAATTGTATACGGCGCTCGCAAACCCGGCGACAACTGGTAAATCGTAGGAAGCGCCGTCGCCCCCGCACTTCCGCCGGTCGGAAAATTCGGGTAACCGATCGGTTGAGCAATAATCGTCTGTGTTTGGGTAATGCCATTCAGGCGCTCGGCCTGCAGCACAAGATTGTATGGAAAGCGGTCGTAGAATATCCCGGAGCCAGCGCGCAGCACGGTTTTCGGCGCACTCTTCGATCCGAGTCCCCAGGCTATTGAAACGCGTGGCGCGAAATCATGGTGGTCACCGATCTGGTTTTGGGTCTCGAATCGCAGGCCGTAGCTCAGAGTAATGTTCGACCGCATCTTCCAGGTGTCGTCCGCAAAAAGCCCGGCATCCACCAGGTTGGTTGACGATACGGGTTGACCGGTCACCACCGAGAACTGGCTTGGGCCACAAGTCAGCGTGGGTCCAGTGGGGCAAAGATCGAGCAACTGGTTCGTGTACGCCGTCAGCGACGAAAACGTCCACGTCTGGTTGAATCCAGTCACCGAAGTGTTCGTATCCGTCATGGCACGCAGCCGGCCGCCAAATTTGATCAAATGCTTGCCGTGAGCAATCGAGGTGTAGTTCTGTAGCTCGTAGTGATTTTCAGTGTCTGACGAATTGCCTTGCGTGTTGCCACCGTCAGTGAACGCTCCCAAAACGGAGATCGTTGGTGTAAAGTTCAGCACCGTCTGCGTGGTGTCATCGCGCAGATACTGAAAGCGCGTTTCGTTCACAATATTGGTGTTGATGACCTGCGTATCGCTGATCTGCAGAGTGTGCTCGGTACTGCTGGTGTTGTATGCCTGCGATTGCAGAGACTGCCCGCCCACGCCCTGATTGTTTTCGTTGTCCTGATAGTACTGATACCGGACGGTGAGAGTGTTGTTCGGTGTCAACTGAAAATCCAGACGCGGACTAAGGTTGGTTCGAGTTCTTGAATTCGAGAAGGCCTGGTTGAATGCGGTCGGCGTACAAGCACTCGGATTAGCCGGCCCGCAGGCGGGTGGAACGATCGTTGCCACAACCACATTGGCGTCGTTGATATTACGGCGCTGTGCATCGAAGAAGAACGACGATTTTTTCGTGATCGGTCCACCCACGCTCCCGGTAAACAGCACCGAATAATAGGGTGGTTCTTCGGTAACGAAAGGGTTGAGCGAGTTGAATGCTGAATCGTTGCCGTTAACCATCAACTGGCCATGGTATTGATCGGTGCCGGGTTTGGTGAAAATCTCGATACGTCCATAGCCCAGTTTGTCGTATTCCGCCGAGAAAGGGTCCTGATTGATGCGTATTTCCCGTATGGACGACTTTGGCGGCAACTGACCTGCGGTAAATCCGTCGATGTAGATCTGCCCGCCATTCGGTCCGGCAGACGGTCCGGCGAGCGCTTCAAGCTCGGATTGCAGTTCGTCGGGATCATCGGAAAGCGCGTCGAGATCTTTGCCCTTGATGATCAGCGCGCTGGCATTTTCAGACGGATTAACGCTTACCACAGGTGCATCTTCTTCGACTCGCACCTTTTCTTCCTGCACCGCGATTTCAAGACCGATGTCGAGTTGCTGCACTTGCCCGGCAGCGATCGAAACCGCCTGCTCGGTGTCCACCGAGAAGCCCGTGGCAGAGATAGTTACGGTATACGAGCCCGGCGCGATCCCGTTGATTTCATAACGTCCTTGATCGTCGCTAATCACCGTAACCGGCTTGCCACTTGCAGACTGAGCCGTAATGGTTGCCTTAGGCACAACCGCTTTAGAGGGATCCGTGATCTTGCCGCGAATCGTTCCCGTCGATTGAGATACCGCCAGGTGGGTACAAACCAAAAGAAACGCGAGTAATCTCAACCGCAAGCAAAGCGGCGAGCGAATTCTGCAGCCGGCTGCAAGCTTCCTCACTACGGGTTCGCTCCTCCGCCTTCGCCGCCGGCGCCTCCCAGATTCCACGGAGAAAGCAGCATGGCTGCGCGACCGCCGTCGGGCGAAGCGGAAAGAATCGGTTCGACGCCGGTTAGTAGCGTGATCGCTTTTGGAGGTTCGCTAGGGGTTCCCTCCGTGCTCACAATCATGACCGCATCACCTTTTTGCAAGTCAGCCAGCGTTACCGTGGGCAGACGTGTCAGCATCTGCTGAAAATCGCCCTGGCCACCTGGCCGACCCGCGGCATCGCCGTTAGGTGGCCCTCCGGCAGGTTTACTCATCCCACCGGGCGCTCCGCCCCCCGGTCCTCCGGGACCGGCAGCGCTGTCTGGCGTGCCCCCCTTCAATCGCATGGCAATGCGTTGCGCGACCATCTGTGGCAGCTTCCGCAGTTGCGAATCGGAAGAAGTTGTCAATGTCAGCGGTTTTTTTGTCGCCAGATCATTCACCGTAATCGTGCTCTTCGCGGGGTCGGTTGAAATCACGGTTCCAGCGACATTTCGAAACGTGCCGAAGACAACCTCCTGCGCCGCCAGCTCGGTCTTGTCCGCATTCATTGTCCCGCGTGCGCGTAGCTGATCGCCCACCTTGACGTCAGCCAGGGCGGCGGGCTTGGCATCGTCAAACCTGATCGAGTCTGGGGCATAGCGGCGGGAAATGGTGTCTTTGGAAACATCGACCTTCACCGTCTTATTTCCGCCAAATCCGGCAATCGAAATCGTGACGAACTGTGCATTTGGATCAAGTGCGCTCACCAGACCGCCGATTCCGTGGGCCTTCCAGTCTTCGCGTTCCTGGTCCTGCTTGGCCGAAACATCGGCAGCCTTCATTACGATTACCGTCGCAGCCAACACAGATTTGCCATCTGCCGACGAACTTCCGCGCGCCAGTACGCGGTCCCCTGGTTGAATATCCTGCACCTGCGCAGCGGTCGCGGATTTCAAGTCCTTTTGTCCCGGCTCAGTTCGCAACAAACGGGACGAATTGTTCAGTTGCACGTTCACGTCATTACCCGCGTCCGTAATCACCGTGAGTACGTTGCCGGAAATCGATTTCACCTTTCCCACTACCCTTGCTACTGCGGTTGCGGCGCCGGCTTGCGAATCTTGCACCGGATTGAGCAGACCATGGACTGTCCCCACACATAGGAGCGCGGCAAACGCGCAAACTATCGTGATTACCACCTGGCGCATCATGAACTGTGCTCTCATTCGCTACCCTGTTCGATTCCACCTTTAGCCCAGCTTAACCGAGGAGGCGGTCGTCTCCAATTCGCTAAGATTGTTCCCCTGATTAGATTCCAGCACAAAGCGAGGACGGTCTGAGTAAAGAAAGGTCAACTGCGTGTAAATGTTGATTAAATTCAGCGGACCAGCCACTCGGTGAGCTGGTGCATGCCGCCAAGAAGAGAGTTGTAAGTGCTGACCAAGCCGAGAACAAAAACTCCCAGAAACGAAAAGGCCGCCGCGTAGGCCCGGACCGACGCCGGGCTCTTCTTGCCACTCCACGCAAATAGGCGGTGAATTCGCATGGCTAGCGCGGTCGAACTGTGCAGTAAAGCGGTCGTGAATTCCACTTTCGTGCTGACCGCTCCAAGGCGCGAAATCTTAATCAACGCTGATGCCAAATCCAAAGCCTCGTCGATGTCAGTAACTGCCGCATCGTCGGCGGCCAATTCTGTTTGCTCCGACCATGCGGCCTCCAAGGCGGCGGTGCCTGGAAACATAGCCAGGCGGAAGATCAGCTTCTTGAGATTATCGTAGCGACGCACATGCGCCATCTCATGACGCAGCGCAGTGCGGAGCTCCGCCGCCGTGAGCGCTGACGCAGCCTCGTCCGATACGATCACCTTTGGCGCGCAAACTCCTGCAACAGTAAGGGTCGGAGAACGGCGATGCGACCGAAAGACCGGTACACCTTCTCCGCTGTCGAGGCGTGTCGAATCTCGCAACCATTGCTCGATCGCCCTCGATGTTCTTCGCTGGGCTTGTGCCGCGCTCCACAATCCCCAGACTGCGAAGGCAACAAACACAATTGCCAATACGACCGGTGCATGGCCTACGGCCTCATCCGTCGACCGTGGTTCCAGCAATAGAAATGAAGGCAGAGCCAATCCCAGTGAAATCGCAAGCCCGCTAATAAGAGGAAAAACCCGCAAAAGGAAAAGCAAATCGGCCTTGCCCCGCGACGTCGATGGCTGAAAAACACGCAAAGTGATCCGCCAGCTCGCACCAACAACCATCGAGACCAGCCCATAGGTCAGTACAAACACTGCCAATGAGATACCCATGCATCGCGCTGCAAACATCAACGATTCTCCGCTGAAGCTTTCATCAGGCGCAGTTGTTCGCGCTTATGATCGAGCGCCTTCTGAAGATCGTCCAATAGGCGAACATCGTGTTCCGTAACCGCTTCTACTAGATACGACAACGGCAGCGATGGTGCTGCACCCGAGTTAAGCAGTTGATGGATGGTCTCGGCGGCTGCCGCGCGTTCCAATTCTTCCCTGCTGCAGTGCGGAGCATAGCGATAGGCTCTACCCTCCGGTACCCGCTCCAGAAGCCGCTTCTTGTATAGACGATCAAGCGTGGTCATGACCGTCGTATACGCCAGCGAAACTCCGTCTTCCTCCAGAAGTTCGCGCACCGTCCCGCTGCCTCGCACCCACAGAGCCTCCATTAATTGTTGTTCCAGAGGCCCGATATAAATCGCGGAAGAACTTAAAAAACGTAAAAGTCTATTCATCTCCCACTCTCTTGATCGGCGGTGGACCCGACCTGTACAGCGCATAAATTAGCTGGAATTCCATAAGAAAACAAGGCAATAATCCACGCGGTAGCCAAAATTATTGCACAACTGTTTCTCCGCGAGCGGGTTAAGTGCTTATTTAAGCAGGTGTTGAGGTGGGCAATGGATTCGCAGCTAATTCCGGCATCCAACTCTGGTATTCTGGTAATCATCAAACCGTAAAAAAAGCTGGTTGGAGATAAACAATTGAAAAAGCTAACTTTGGCGAGCGTAGTATTTGCCTTGTTTTTTTTGGGGACGGCCGCGCACGCGCAACAAATTGACCTAGGATTCGGATGGGGCACGCTGCTTTCCTCCGGGCCGAATACCTCGAACGGCCTTTATTATCCGTCGCTTAGAGGCGGTGGGTATCCCGGGATCGGGGCGGATTTTTTGTTGAAGCGTAATTTCGGTGTTGAAGGCGATATCTTCTGGAGAGCCCACCAGAACGACTACGCAGGGAACCAGCCCTATCGGCCTATCTTGTGGAGTATCAATGGGATATGGACGCCGCGTATCAGCAAGAATGTGGTCGGCGAGGTCATCGGCGGAATCGGCGGCGAGGATCTGCGTTTTTACGGAATTGTGAACTGCACCTACTTCGTGGGATGCACTAACTACAGCAGCAGCAATCACTTCCTGGGGGATTTCGGTGGGGGCGTACGGGTCTATGTATGGCATCACGTGTTTATTCGCCCGGAGGGTAGGCTTTACCTGATCAATAACAACCACGAATTCAGTTCCGGCACGGTGTTCCGAGTGGGCGGGACGCTCGGTTACAGCTTCGGGAAGTAAGTAAGGACGGTCAAAGCGTAGAAAAGGCGGCCTCGCAGAGGCCACCTTTTTATGTCAGGTGCAATCTCTATGACATTGATTATGCGATGTTTAGCCGCTTCGATCGAATGAGTTGAGGGCGGTGGCGTGGATTGACGGTGTACCCTCTGTTGCGGCGGACCTCCGGCTGTCCGCCAGGTTTCGCCCGACCCATGCGGAGCGCGCCAGGCCCGCGTAAAAGCCCTTATCGCTCGCAAAGCCGAGATACCGGCCGGTCTGACTATTGACAACGGATCGGCGAAAAAGCAATGCTTGAAAAGAGCCTGAGGGGACACGCGCGCCAAAAATCAGGATTGGTATTTATTAAGTGGTTATCAATGCTCGTCGAGAATGTTCAGTGATCGGTAACTGTTTCAGAATGCCGGGTTCACTCTGATTGCGTGCCAGGTTTAGTCGCACCATCCGGCTGGCGAAGCCAGGCCACCGATGGCCGAGTTCTGGCCGGAGATTTCCTTCGTGATCGCGTGGCCTGAGTCGTAGCGCGAAAGCCGGCCTACATGGGTTCGTTGTTCCCGCCCTTGCAAAAAACGCAAGGAGCGGGGCACCCACAGTAGTCGTGCTGCGACAGCTCGAAGGCCGGGCCACCCGTCCCGGCGCACCCACAGTGATGATGGCGCCGGGCAACTCAGAGGAAGGGCCACCAGCCGAGTATCAGCGAGTAACGGATCTGTTTTAACGCGCAATCGCTCTGGCAGGTACGTTGCACGGGCATCGCTAAGACCTAAAGCAGGTGCGAGAAAAATGCTACACAATAGACCAGCAGAGATAGATGTGCCAAGAAATGCAGAACTGGTTGGCCCAACCAGAAGAATATCGAACCCTTGAAAGACCAAGGGAGCTCCGTGCGCCGTACCTTATCGTTTAGCCCATTGAGATGATTCACTCGCTGCACGCAGCAACCGTGTCAGCACTGGCAAGTCTATATTCCATCGCGTCAAGACTAGCCAACTGGAAATTCCGATCCTGGAAAACGGTTCGAAAGTCGAATGAAGCGGTCGGCCCAAGGTAGATCCCGACGATGCCCTTGGAGTAGGCGTAGTGGAACATATACTTCGGAGCAGCGTCGAAAACCATCCAAATGTTGTCGTGCAGTGCTGACCTGATTCTTGGGCGGTACCTCAGGCGCTTATAATCCCCGGAGGCCGCATCGTTGCACTTTCGAAAATACGCGAACGCGAATCCATGGTGATCGGTTAGACATACTTGGAATTCGTCGCCGCAATCTTGGAGGCCGGCACTTCGTGAGCGTGGCGTATCGAAGGTCCCGACCCGCGTATCTAGTTTGATCACGCCTCCGTCCGCTGCCGAAAACTCACTTTGTATCCCGGCCTGGTCCGACGGTACAGGCTGCGGAGTTGCCGCCGAGAGCAGCGTCGTGAGCAAAACGAGCATTTGTATACCGTGCCTCATTGGCAGCCTCCCAGTATAGAGCAGTCGTATGGAGCGCCCACAGCTTGTGACATTCCTTTGCCCGCGGAGCTCGTGCCCTGCTCACGCGGCCACGAAAGGTACTCCGTCACTGGATATTGGCGAGTCAATTCTTCACCAAAGTGGGTTTCATGAGCTAGTTCATGAAATGTCAAGCTATTCAGGCCGACCTCCGCGGCTTCGTTGAAATCAGACGCGGCCTTTACGTATACCGAGACCGCTTGGGGGCTGAGCTCGCTGTGGCCCGGGCTTTCAACTGGTTTTTCCTTCCCGTAACAGAACCGTGGGTGCCCCGTCCTCGCGCTTTTTGCGAGGGCGGGAACCATGCACCCGATACCATGGGTTTATTATGTCCACCGGACTGCGTCGCATCTACGGCACGCATCATCTGCACTTTATCACTAATTCGTGGACGGGTGGCCCGGCCTTATAGTTGCTGGCTTTACTATTACTGTGGGTGCCCCGCTCCTTGCGTTTTTTGCAAGGGCGGGAACAACGAACCCATGCAGGCCGGCTTTCGCGCTACGACTGAGGCCACGTGATCGCGAAAGGAAATCTCCGGCCAGCCTATATTGACC
>DASVWZ010000274.1:0-28276 GCA_036392935.1 Terriglobales bacterium
CGCTCACCGATCCCAAACAAGTCACGCTGTGGTGGACCGGCGACGGCTGCGGGGCTGATTCATACACTATGGATCTGCGCCGTGGCGGGCGTTGGACCTATGACAAGGAGAGCAAACAACCGAACGTTCACGGCGTGTCAAGGCTGCACTGTGAGGGCGAGGTGCTCGAATATGATCCGCCGCGAACTCTTGCCTACACATGGATTGCCAATTGGCACGAAGATCAGTCGCAGCGCACCGTGGTGCGATGGCAATTGTCCAAGACAGATTCGGGCACGCACATCGTCGTGACCCATAGCGGTTTGGCGAAGCTGCCCAAGTCTCGCAAGGACTACAGCGGCGGCTGGCCAGGCGTCGTTGGCAAACTGAAGGCGTTTGTGGAGAAATAAAAAAACGGCGCGCCTCGGGGCGCGCCGTTGCCCTAGCCCAGCTTCTGGTTAGAAGCTGATCTTGAGAATGGTGCCGTTCGATCCGACGAACCAGCCAGCTCCTGGATTGGCAAAGCCAACGGCCCAGTAGCCGCTGACACCGGGCAAACTGTACCAGGTGTGGCCTTCGTCGGGTGACCAGGCGCCGGCGCCGCTGTCGAAAAATGGCGCAGTGTTAGCGGTGACGACGACCGTACGCGAGAAGCCGCCAGAAATCGCATCGTCAGCGTTGTGGTGCAGGCCGCGGGCATAAGCCAAACAGAAGATAGCTCCCGTCACGGGCGGAGGATTGGTGAACGTCCAAGTTTGGCCGCCGTCGGAGGATTTCACGGTTCGAGCGTGGTTCGGTTCCTTCGCAAACAGGTCGCCGCCGCCGAGAATGCCGTGTTGCGCATCGCGGAAGGCGACGGAGAATCCGCCGGAGTCCGGATTGCTGAAAAGCGGTGTGTCGTATGCGTTCCAGGTATTTCCGCCGTCAGTGGTGGCTAGAACGCGAGCGATGCTCGATCCACCGGTCGTGATCCAGGCGTTGGAATCGCCCTGGGTGGAGACGCAGGTTCCGCTGGCGGCAAACGATGCTTCGCCCGGCAACGCGGGCGGCATGTTGTCAGCAATGCTGGTCCAATTGCTTCCGTTGGTGGTGACGAGGTCAGGGAAAACACCGTTGACCGAGTCGCTGTGGGCGATGCCGTGAGTTGGCGACCAGAAGGCGAAACAGTCATAGAATGCGCCGGCGAGTTCGTTCTTGAACTCGGTCTTCCAGGTCGCGCCGCCGTCGGTGGTGTGGTAAATGCGGAAGTCGGTGGTGCGGTTTCCGATGGACATCAGATAGGCTTCGGTCGCGCTGACGCCGTAGACGTTACGAAACTGATAGTCTAACGCGCCGGGAACGGTGCCGGCTTTCCAGGTGTTTCCGCCGTCGGTAGTCACAACGTAAGTTCCGCCGGTTCCGGCGGCCCAGACGACATCGCCGTTCACCGGGCTTACGGCGATAAGCAATTGGTTGGTGCCGCTGTTTTGGGCTGTAAGCGTAGGTTGCTTAACGGCAAAAGCGAGTGAGCTGGCGGCGATGAGCACAACAAGAATTGGCAGTCGTTTCATTGAAAGTCCTCTCTGGAAGCCGAATTCGTGGCGTCGAGAAGTATAAGAGGCGAAAAAAAAGCTGTCAAACGCAGGCAGCTATCAGCCCTCAGCCAGCTAAGGAGTGCTCGCGCCATTGGTCGTTGGTCAAGGGTCGTCTGTGATTGGCAAGACGTCGCACATCGCACGTCACACGCGATACTAGTAGCCAGCAGTCAGTAGTCCGCCATTCGTCATCCGCCATTGCCGTTGGCGACCTTCGTGCCAGTTGCAACACGGTTGCAATAAAAATTTAAAAAAATGATCTAACTTGCTGATTCTGTTGGTTTGGCGTTTACGGATGCCAGCCAAACCATTGATTCTAAAGCTAGTTAGATATCAAAATATAGAAGCCAAAGGACTTAGCTCGTCGTTCGCCCCTGGTCGTTGCTCCTTTACTTGGTCATACGCCGCTCGCCCTACCCCATTTTGTTCGTTCGCGAAGATCCTTTGCGGCGGCGGCGAGGGGAATGCTGGTGCCAAGCGGCACATTCGGTTGTCAAAGAGCAAATGGTTCCTTCTTCTATTGTGGGGAGTTTTGAAGAGTGAGGTCAAGGGATTTGCGCGTCGCGACACCGTTTTCCCGAAATGGAACTGCGCAAATGAATTCTTAGGGGCCGGTACGGATAGTGCTGGACAACGAAAGGCTTGTCGAAAAAAAATTGATCAGGGTGGGGACAGGGGGACTAGCTGCGTCAAAAATCGGTCGTCAGTCGTCGGTCATTAGTCGTCGGGTGAGGCGTCGCACGTCCTACGTCCCACGTCGTTCGCCGTTCGCAAGACCGCGTTTGGTCGTCGGTCGTCGGGAAAGGCGTCGTACGTCCCACGTCGTTGGGCGTTCGTAAAGGCGTTGTGGGTCGTCGGTCGTCTGGAATCGGGGAAAGAGCGGTCTCGGCATTCATCGTCGTTGTCAGGGTAGGATGCCTCGACCGGTTTCACTGTTGAGGGCCGATGGGCTCACCGTTTATCGCGTCGCCTGGGGGCGACGCTTGAGAAACGGTGAGGCGAGATGGAAAGCGCGGGGCCGGAGTGGGCTTATGTGAGCGCAAAATTCCCGACTGAACGAAGACCGCGTCGGGTTGCGTCGACCATTCGATTTCCTGCACGGGCCGATAGCCTCACCGCTCATGGCGTCGCCGGAGGCGACGCTCAAGAGCGGTTCGGCGATAGTCGAGGGGACTGGCACGAAGAGGCTTCCATGCGGGAGGATTATTTGTTTTTCGTTCTTCTTGTTTGCGATGCTTATCGCTGCCGTCTGGCTCGCTGGTAGGTGCCGACTTTGGGCGATCTTCCAGGGGGATTGTCGGCAAGCACCGCTCCGGTGGCTTTGATGTGTCCCGAGAGCTGGGCGGCGGGCGGACGTTTTTTCTCTTGTTGCCTGCGCTGCGGCGCGCTTTTTTTCGCCTGCGCTGCTGCGCGCCCCGGCAGCAGCCTTCGGCAGAGCGGAAGGAATTCGTTTAGTCTTCGTTCCCGTGGATTGGGCCATGGGCTTCAGTCATTCGCCGCTTCACGGCTAGGCTGAAGGTGGTTTCGACTTTAAGGGCCGATGGACTCACCGTTTATCGCGTCGCCTTTGGCGACGCTGAGAAGCGGTGAGGCGAGATGGGAAGCGCGGGTCCGGTGTGGGCTTAGGTGATCGCAAGATTCCCCACTGAACGAAGACCGCGTCGGGTTGCGTCGACCATTCGATTTCCTGAACGGGCCGATAGCCTCACCGCTCATGGCGTCGCCGGAGGCGACGCTCAAGAGCGGTTCGGCGTTAGTCGAGAGGACTGGCACCAAGACGCTCTGAGGCGGAAGGATTGTTTCTCCCTCCTTTTGGTGTTGCCTGCGCTGCGGCGCGCTTTTTTTCGCCAGCGCGCTGCGCTGAGGGCAACGGCCTTCCGCGGAGCGGAAGCAATTGGTTTCGTCTTCGTTCCCGTGGATTGGGCCATGGGCTTCAGTCATTCGCCGCTTCACGGCTAGGCTGAAGGTGGTTTCGACTTTAAGGGCCGATGGACTCACCGTTTATCGCGTCGCCTTTGGCGACGCTGAGAAACGGTGAGGCGAGATGGAAAGCGCGGGGCCGGAGTGGGCTTATGTGAGCGCAAAATTCCCGACTGAACGAAGACCGCGTCGGGTTGCATCGACCATTCGATTTCCTGAACGGGCCGATAGCCTCACCGCTCATGGCGTCGCCGGAGGCGACGCTCAAGAGCGGCTCGGCGATAGTCGAGAGGACTGGCACGAAGACGCTTCCAGGCGGGAGGATTGTTTGTTTTTCGTTATTCTTGTTTGCGATGCTTATCGCTGCCGTCTGGCTCGCTGGTAGGTTTCGACTTTGGACGCCGATGGCCTCACCGTTTATCGCGTCGCCTTAGGCGACGCTGAGAAACGGTTCGGCGATAAATCGAGAGGACTGGCACAAAGGCGCTCTGAGGCGGGGAGATGGTTTGTATATCTTTAATGTTGCCTGCGCTGCTGTGCGCTTTTTTCTGTCAGCGCTGAGCGCTGAGGGCCACGGCCTTCGGCAGAGCGGAGGAGGTCGATTTTTCTTGTTTTCCCCGAACTTCCGTCTGGGGCTATCTTATGACGCCCCTGGCGGGCTGAGCTGTGGTGATACCCGTATAGAGCACGAATGGCTTAGTGATGGTCGTGAGTTGTGCCGTCGCGCAATTTCCCACGCAACGAAAACTGGGTTGTGCGGTGCAGCCGGCAGCGTTTCGCGGGCGAGGGCGCTCGCGTGCACGAGGTTTATTGGGACGACGGGGTAGCTAGGATTTCGAAGACGACGCCCCCGTCGTAAGTTCCGCCAGTGGCGGCGGTGCCATAGAGGTTTCCCTGGTCGTCGATGATGAGATTGGCGTCGGGCTGGGCGCCGTCGTAGCCGCGGAAGGTATGCAGAACGGTGTATTTCCATTTGCCTCGTGCCACAGCAGCCAATTTGTAGACGACGCCGCAGTCACAGTCGGAACCGCCGGCGATTGTAGTGCCATACAGGTTGCCCGCTCTGTCCAGGACCACGCCAGCGCCGGCTTCGAATCCCCTTGTGCCGCCCTGGAACTCATACAGGATGGTCTCCTTCCAGTTGCCGTCGGCATCCAGCGTGAGCCTGAAGACCACGCCCCCACAGCAGCCGCCGCCGGCAGTAGTTCCATAGAGGCTGCCGGCAGCGTCCATGGCCAGCGTGCCCCAGCCGGGGGTGTGGCCGTCTCTGTAGTTCACGGCGAAGCTGTGGAGGATGGTCTCTTTCCACTCGCCGCTCGGCTCGGGTGAAAGTTGATACACGGTACCGCCGGTCTTGTAGACGCCGCCGGACTCGGTGGTGCCGTAAAGGTTACCCGCTGCGTCGATGATCAGGCCGGCGAATGGCCCGGTGCCGTCGCCGTTGCTGAGTCCGAACCTGTGAAGGACATGTTCGCGCCAGGCGCCGTCACCGGGGGATGATTTGGAAGGCAATAGCCGTTGCTGTGCCATAGAGGTTGCTCAGCTTGTCCATGGCTAGGCCCGCCACTGGGGCGGAGCCGTAGTCGTAGTCTCGCAGCTTGTAGATCGGAAATTCTGTCCACCCGTCAGCGGAATCTCTGAGTTTGAAGATCGTGCCGAAATCGTCGTAGCCGCCACCCTTGGTGGTACCGTACCAGTTGCCCGAGGCATCTTGGGTGAGGGCGCCGTTGGGGTCGCCGCCGTCGTCAGGCGAGGAGGGAAAGTTGTGCAGGATAGCCTCGGACCAGCTGCCGTCGGATTGTGGGGTGAGTCGGAAGACTACCCCTTGGCCGTGCGTCCCGCTGCCGCTGGTCGCGCCGCAGAGGTTGCCGTCGTTGTCCAGCGTAACGGGAGACCACAGACCGGCGCCATCCTCGCCGTTCCCGAAGGCGTGCAGAACTTTAAAGTTAGGTCCAGCCCAGGTGGCCTGCGCAGCCAGCAAGCAAAGCGTGCACGCGGTTAGGAGCAGGCCTGGTTTAGCGTTTCGTTTCATCTGGATCTCCCCTTTGGTCCCAAGTGCCGGGCGGCCTGTGCTTAAGCTGACTGTACCACTAGGTGCGACGGAAAACCAGCAGACGCCGTTTGTGGCCGGCGCCTGCTGCGCGGGGTTATTCAGTCGCTTTCGTTGGCATCGTTGTCAGGGTCTTGCGGGTACGTGCCCTGAAAACAGCCCGTTTGGTACGGTTGTGGAAGCAAGTGGGGCCATACTCCAGCGGCGTCATCGGCTGGAAAGTCGGCGCTTGTAGCTGGTTGAAGTTAAAGAAGTCCGCTAGTCCGTATTGGTTGGTACCTTGCGGGGGAACGTCCAGGGCGAGGACGTCAGCGTAAGGGTAGCTCTGCCCCGCGCCGGCAGACAGCACCCATACATTCGCAAAGAACACGAATGTATGGGGCACCGGGCGATCGCATGGCCTGACTCATTGCGCGTAAGCCAGGGCTGCATGGGTCCGTCGTTCCCGCCCTCGCAAAAAACGCGAGGACGGGGCACCCTCAGTTATAGTAGCGGCGGCAGATTGAAGGGCGTGCCACCCGGCCGTGGTTCGACTTTAGTCGACAGTTTGATGGGGAACGAAGTGTTCACGCTCCCGGTCTGACATATTCGAGTCAGGAGGGTGGCATGATCACTTGCATTATTCGGTACCAGATCGATCCGTTTCAGAGAGAGGCGTTCAAGAAGTATGCGGAGAACTGGGGGCGGATTATTCCGCGGTGCGGCGGGCATTTGATTGGATATTTTCTGCCGGCTGAGGGGACGAACGATGTGGCGTGGGGGCTGATTGGGTTTGAGAGCCTGGCAGCTTATGAAGCGTACCGGGCGCGGTTGAAATCAGATGAGGAAGGGCGGGAGAATTTTGCGATGGCGCAGGAAAAGCGGCTGATTTTGAGAGAGGAAAGAAATTTTGTGGAAGTGGTGGAGGGGACGTTGGGGGTGCAGAGCCTTTAACCACGGAGGCACGGAGTTGTTTAAGTCAAGACCTTTAACCGCAGAGAGCGATGAGAAGACTATAGTCAAAGCCTTGAACCACGGAGGCACGGAAACATGGAGTTGTTTAAGTCAGAACCTTTAACCGCAAAGGTCAAAACCTTTAACCGCAAAGGACGCAAAGGTCAAAACTTTTGACCGCAAAGAACGCAAAGGTCAGAACCTTTAACCGCAAAGAACGCAAAGGTCAAAACCTTTAACCGCAAAGGACGCAAAGGTCAAAACCTTTAACCCTTTCGCGATACCCATACATTCGCAAAGAGCGCGAATGTATGGGGCACCCGGCAAGTACTGCTAACCACGGAGACACTGAGGCACGGAGACGAACCGAGAAAATTATGACGACGCAAGATGAAAAGGCAAAGCGGTTTCGCGAGCTGCATGGGCGCGATCACGCATTTATTATTCCCAATCCGTGGGACGTGGGCACGGCGCGAATGCTGGCGAACATGGGATTCGAAGCGCTGGCGACGACGAGCGCGGGCTTCGCGTTCTCGACGGGGCACTTGGATAACACGGTGAGCCGCGAACAGGTGATCGAGCATGTGCGGAGTATTGCGTCTGCGACGGATTTGCCGGTGAGCGCGGACCTGGAGAATGGCTTTGGCGATGCGCCGGAGATGGCGGCGGAGACGATTCGGCTGGCGGCAGCGGCGGGGGCGGTGGGCGGATCGATTGAAGATGCGACCGAGCGCGGGGATGCGATTTATGAGAAGGATCTGGCGGCGGAGCGGGTGCGCGCGGCGGCGGAGGCGGCGCATGGGTTGCGGTTTACGCTGACGGCGCGGGCGGAAAATTATCTGCATGGGCGACGGGATTTGAAGGACACGATTCGGCGGTTGCAGGCGTATCAGGAGGCGGGCGCGGATGTGCTGTATGCGCCGGGGATCACGACGAGAGACGAGATTGCGGCGGTGGTGACGTCGGTCGACCGTCCGGTGAATGTGCTGATGGGCATGGGAGGGATTGCGCTGACGGCGGAGGATTTGTCGAAGCTGGGAGTGAAACGGATTAGCGTGGGGAGTGGGCTGTCGCGGGCGGCGCTGGGAGCTTTTTTGCGCGCGGCGCGGGAGATGCGGGAGCAGGGGACGTTTACGTTTGCGGATCAGGCGGCGAGTTCGAGGGAGATCAGCGGGTTGCTGGGGTTCTAGCTTTTAGCGATCGCTCAGCATGAAAAATGGTTGGGGGATGGGTGTGTTGCCCTGGCAGGGATTTGATATTCCCATACATTCGCAAAGAACGCGAATGTATGGGGCACCCGGCGCATGCATGGGCACCCGGCGCATGCATGGGCACCCGGCGAATGTATGGGTCATCGGTTACGAAAATGGTTCGAAAAGGCGAGGAGCGGGTGAAGTCAAAAGCTGACTGCACCCGCCCTGGTGGAGGGAAAATCGGGGTAAATCACAATCGCGAGAGTATGCGCAGGGGGCGGGATCAACAATCCAGCCATGGCTGTATGTGCTCTAAGGACATTGTGTAGAAAGTTTTCTCTGGGGGGAAATGCAGTCTGTGCGGGGGAGTGGAGGGACGCACGAGCGGAAGTCCGCATCTACGTGTTAGTCGCCGCCGGGCGGTTTGATGGACGAGTGCGCCCTGCCACAAATAAGTTGGCGTCGGTTAGAATAGTCAGCCTGAAAGGAAACTAAAAAATGCCTAATACACACAAATGCGCTCACCCGTCGTGCCAATGTCAGATTGATGTATCGCAGAAATATTGCAGCGAGATATGCAAGGACGCGGGGAGCAAGGAAATCGAGATCGGATGCGAATGCGAGCATCCGGCGTGCCTGGAACTGGAGCAGGGCTGATCGCTGATCGCGTCGCGGGCCGAGGACACAAGAATGCAGGCGCCGTCAGAGAGACGGCGCGAGTGGGTGCAGCCGCAGTGCAGAGGCGGGAATCAGCCTCCGTAGGTGCCAGTGGCGGATTTTTTCCCGGCATCGGAGAAGCGGTCGCGTACCTTCTGCGCGATGTTATTGCGAGTTTCTTCGCCGCTGGCGGGAGCGAACAACAGGGCGAGGCCGAATCCGACGCCGGCGCCAATCACTGCGGCGCCTGCCGCGTTAAGGACGCGATGATCGTCGCCGTTACCGGTGACATCCTGACGGATGCGGGAGACGCGGCGGGACGCGGTTTCATACAGGTCTTTGGCCTGATCTTTCCAGTCGCCGTATTTGTCGCGGGCGCGATCGTTGACGTCATCGAGGTTGTCAGCGAGGCGGTCGCGGAGGCCATCGAGCAGATAAAGGCCGGCACCCAGCATTACGTTGAATAGAATTCGCTCTTTTCGCATTTTCATAGAAAGCTCCTCTCGGTATTTCGGGCATTGAGATGCAGGACGGCAATTTGCCGTTGGCAGCGAGAGGATTGAGTTGTGTGCGGCGGCGGGACTAATTCTTGTCGCTAACTTTGCCGGCGGTATCCTGGGCGGCCTTCTTGGTTGCGTTCGCGCCTTTTTTGACACCCTCTGAGGTCTTATCGGCGGCCTGAGTCAGTGCGTCGGCGGTTGAGCTAGCGGCTTTTTGAGTTGCGGTGGAAGTGCTGTGGGCGGCGTGTTTGGTGGCGTCGGCGGTTGCTCCGGCGGCTTTGGTGGTAGCATCGGCGGTTTTCGAAGCCGCGGTTCCGGTGGCGCTCTTGGTGGCGTCAACGGTTTTGTGTGTGGCGTTGGCGGTGGATGATCCGACGGTTTTTGCGGTCTTGGTGGTGGCGTCTCCGGTGGCGGTGGCGGCGTGCTTGGTGCCTTCGGTGGTCGCGTGCGCGGCTTTTTTGGTAGCGTCGGCGGTGCTGGACGCGGCTTGTTTCATATCGTCGGAGGCCGAAGTGCTGGACTGGGCCAGGGCGGTGGTTGCTGAGCACAGCGAAAGAGCAAGTATGGCGAGCGCGATTTTCATGGCATTCTCCTCGAGAAATTGACGCTGATGAACGGGATGCAGTTTACCACAGGCTTTCGGCGGTCAGAATGAGATTCCGATGCCGCCGGAGGCGAGTTGCTGGCGCAGCGGGCCGGGAACGGTGCGCGCGCCGGGAGCGAAATCGTAGAGGCCGGGAGCGCTGTAGTCCTGGAGATGGTTTAACGACTTGCCCCACCAGTTGGGCTGAGGAGACAGGGTCTCGCGGAAGTCGGTGCGCACGAAGAAGCGAGGCGTGATCTGGTATTTGACTCCGCCGCCGTATTGCACGCCGAATTGGAAGATGCCTCCGCCTTCAAGCGGCGGACGGCTACCGAAGTTGTAGGCGTCGACGATGAGGCCGACGTCTTTGACGGTGGCATCGAGGACGCGATTTTTATCGGGCTTGGAGTCGGTGAGGCGGATCAACTGGAAAACCGGGCCAGCAGCGGCGTAGGGGCGAAAGCGTTTGCCATTCGGGCGGGCGTGGAAGAGCAGGTTGTAGGAGAACTGGCGAATCTGACCGTCATCGTAGAGCGGAGCGGGATTGACTCCGGCGACGGAGCTGGCAGTTGAGATGATCAGCGCGGCGTCATTGTAGGTGTAGCCGAACTCGTTGGAAAAATGGCGCCAGGAATTGAGCGTGGCTTTCGCGGCGATTCCCCATCCGGGTTGCAGTTCGTTCATGGAGGCAAGGTGATCGGTGTATCCGATGGGCGGCGGAGCTTCGAGGGTAAAGGTGATGTGCTGGACGTCAAAGGGTGATCCGGCGAACATGGAGTAACCGCCGCTGACGCTGAATTCGAGGTGGGTGGCGTAGTTGGTGGGCGCGCCGGGGAGCGCAAATGATGGCGCGATCGAGCCGGGATCTTTAGGACCGCCTTTGGGCATGCTGAGATTGGGGCGGGAGACAACTTCGTACTGTTCGCCGCCGACGTGCAGCATTTTGGGCTCGCCGCTGTTTTCATCTTTTTTGTGAGTCATGCCCCAAACCATGCGCACGCCGGAGTAGCCCTGATAGACGATGTTGCCGCGAAAAGCGTCGTCGCGCAGATAAAGGACGGTGTTGCGTCCGAAGCGCTCGACGGCAGGCGGTTTGGCTCGGACCTCGAGCTGCGATGAATCGGGGACGTCGGCGCGGTGGGGATTGGCGCAGCCGTTGATTCGAACGACGGCGATGCGACCGTCGGTGATGAGAGTGTCCCCGGTGGCGTTTTTGGCGTCGCGCGGAACCCAGGGGCGATCGATGTAGCTGACGCCTTCGACGCAGCCAGTGAGCCAGAGATCGTCGATGACTTTGCCGCGCTCTTCGTCGATGTGTTCGTCGATCAGGTGAATCATCGACTTGGTCTGCTTGTTGATGCCGATTCCGGAGTCGTGCGTAGCCGTCGAGCTGAAGATGGGCTGGCCATCGAAGGCTCCGGGCTGGGAATAGATTCGTAAGTGGTGACGGGCAAAAAAGGTGTCGAGGGTTTTGGAGAAGACCATGGTTGGCGGCTGGCCATTGAGCACGAGGGTGGAGACCGGTCCTTCTTTATAGCCCTGATTTTCGATGACGGAACGCATGACGCCATATTTGGATTGGGTGCTGAGGGGATCGGCGGGCACCCAGCCGGCAGCGTCGAAGGCTTTGCGAATGGAGTCTTCCGAACCGACATAAAGAAGAGTGATGAGATCGGAGGGAGTAACGGGTTTGGTGGTCTCGGTGCGGAATGGCAAGGGATGGATCAAGTCGGTCAGTTGAGTTTGCTGTTCCGGATTCATGAGGAGCGGGGGAATGTCATCGAAGTCGCGCGAGACGGGGATGGGATCGTTGACGCGGACAGTGAGTTCGGTGCCGACGGGCAGAATTATTTCCGACTCGGGAATGCGGAAGGCGCTAACCGCGGCCGAGGCTGCGAAGAGTTGCGACATGGGATCGAGGCTGGCGGCGGAAATGGCGAGACCGGAGATGACCTTGGAAGTGCTGGCGGTGGCGCGAATGCCGTGGATGACGCCTTTGGCGTCGACGGTCTCGCGGGAGTTATCGACGCCGGTCACCGATGCGGCGAGCGGCTGAGGCTGACCATCGGGGAGAATCAGGGTATCGAAACCAAGGTTCAGGAGCGCGGTCTCGTGGGAAAAGCCGATGCCGATGCGGCGCACGCGGACGATGGTCCCGCGCAGTTCGGTGTTGAGAGGCAGCACGATGTGGCCGTCGATCACGACTGGCTGAATGAGGATTGCGGAAATCGGATCGTCTTTTTTGCTGCCGAAGGAGGAGATGGTTTGCCGCAGGCGGATGTGCAGGATGTTGCCCTGCGGTACGGCTTGCGGCGTGGGTTCAACGATGGTTGCCGACGATGCAGCCGATGCGGTTAGCAGGCACAGAATTCCCAACAAGGAAATTGCTGATTTGAATGAGGTCATTAATAAGCCCGATTGGAGGTTGGAGCGTACGCCCGGTCTTCTGTGGCAGACGAACATTGTATCGCAGCGAGGGCGACAATTCGTAGGACAAAATTGGCCGAGATCGGCGGCGTGAGGATGCTCTTGATGGAGATGAATCAGGCGCGCGTTGCGGAAATGGCAGGCGAAGTTGACGCCGGGCGCGTGGCTTTAAAGATCGGGAGACCGAAAGAGAAAACCGATCCGCTACCCTGCTGCGTGACCACGCTGATGGCGCCGCCGTGGGCTTCGACGATGACTTTTGCGATGGCCAGGCCCATCCCGGTGCCGGGCGCGGTGTAGCGCTGGTGCTGGCCACGATAAAACTTTTCGAAGATCATGCCCTGCTCGAAGGAATCGATGCCGGGACCGCGGTCGGCCACGCTGGTGATGACCTGATCGGCTTTGACTTCGGCGGTGATTTTGATGGGCGTGCCGGCGGGCGAATACCTGCCAGCGTTGTCGAGCAAATGCATGAGGACTTCGCTGATGCGCTTGGCGTCCATGCGAACTGAAGGCAGGTCTGGCGGGAGATTTACTTCCACGGGATGGTTTTCGAGTGAGGCTTTGGCATCGTGCAGGGCTGGATCGAGGGCGTCGCGAAGGGAATGCTGCTCGAGATCGAGTTTGAAAAGGCCGGCGTCGAGCTGCGCCATCTCAGAAGCTTCGCCAACCAGGCGGTTGAGGCGATCGGTTTCTTCGTCGATGACCATGAGGAGATCGCGTCGGCCGGAGTCGTCGAGGGCTGCTCCGGAAAGAAGCGTGGTGACGCTGGCTTTGATGGAAGTCAGCGGAGTTCTGAATTCGTGGGTGACGGAATCGAGTAAGGCAGAGCGCAGGCGTTCGTTTTCCTGCATGGCGCGATTTTTGCTGAGGGCCTCGAGCGCACGGGCACGCTCAATGGCCAGCCCGGCGAGGCTTCCAAGGGCTTCGAGGGTGCCGTGGGAAAGCTCGTATCCGGCGACGCCCAAAGCCCCTACGGTGCGAACGCCAAGACGAAGCGGTACGTAGGAGACTCCGGATTGAGTTGTGGCTTCGCCGCGCAGCATGGTTGAACGCAACACGGATTCGTCGATGGCGGCGTCTTGCGGCGAGGAACGGTAGATGGTGGGCAGATCGGCGGCAATAACGGCGACACTTTTAACAGAGAACGTTTCCTGGATGTAAGCGGGCAGAGAATTCAGCAGATCGAGGACATTTTCTGACGCGAGCAAGCGCTGACTCAATCCGTAGAGGCGCTCAACTTCGCGGCGGCGTTGGCGGGCACCTTCGGCTTCGCGGCGGGCGCGTTCGGCAAGGTTGCTGGCAACGAGTGCCGTGACCAGAAAGGCGATCAACGCGACCCAATTCTGCGGGTCAGCGATGGTGAAGGTGCCGATGGGAGGCAGGAAAAAAAAGTTGAAGGCGGCGGTGGCAGTGATAGCGAGAACCACGGCGTAACGCAATCCCCAGTAGCCGGAACTGAGCAGGACGGCGACGAGGAACATTAGCGCGACGGTGGTGGGGTTGATACGCAGGCGGAAGTCAATCGCGGTGATGGCGCCGACCACCGCAATGACAACGGTGTAGCGCCACGCCTGGGTTTGAACGGCGCTTTTCACACCCGCATTGTACGATAGAAAGCTATAATTTCAGGTCACGTTCGAGCTACTGCGATGACAAAAACCCCCGAAGAATGGCTGGAAGAAGTCTCTCCGGAAAAATCTCGCGGGATATTCAAACTTTTTCTCGGGTACGCTCCCGGCGTAGGGAAAACTTACAACATGCTGAGCGAGGCCATCCGCAGGGCCAGCCGCGGCGAAGACGTTGCCATTGGGGTGGTGGAAACCCACGGCCGCAAGGGGATTGCCGAACTGGCAAGCCGACTGGACCGAATTCCGCTGCGCAAAATCGAGTACAAGGGGACGGTGTTCGATGAGATGGACGTGGACACCATCATCGCGCGCAAACCTTCGGTGGTGCTGGTCGATGAACTTGCGCACACAAATATTGAAGGCAGCAAACACGCGAAACGGTACGAAGATGTGATGGAGATTCTTGAGGGCAAGATCGACGTTCTATCGACCATGAACGTGCAGCATATCGAAAGCCTGGGGCCGACGGTGCAGCAGATCACAGGGACGCAGGTGCGGGAGACGGTGCCGGACTGGGTGATGCAGCGGGTGGATGAGATTGTATTGGCCGATTTGACTCCGCAGGCGCTGCAGAAACGCATGCTGCGCGGAGATATTTATCCGGTGGACCGGGCGCAGCGAGCGCTGTCACATTTTTTTCGGCCGGGAAATTTGATCGCGTTGCGGGAACTAGCGCTGCGTCAGGTGACGCAGGTGGTGGATCGCAGCCTGGATCAGTTGCTGGAAAAAGACGAAAACCAGCAGGCGCACACGGTGCGCGAGCGGATCGCGGTGTGCATCAGTTCGAATCCGGCGGCACAGTATCTGATTGCGCGAGGTTCGCGCATGGCGCAGGCGATCGACGGTGAGCTGTATGTGTTCTATGTCGACATTGGCGCGGACACGCGGCCGGAAGATCAAAGATCGTTGGCGGAAAATATTAAGTTCGCCGAGCATCTGGGAGCGCGGGTAGTGCGCGCGCCGGGGAAAAGCGTGGCGGACGGCCTGCGGCAATTTGTGAAGGACAGTCACATCACGCACGTGATTTTTGGGCGATCGGCGCGCACGGGATGGCAACGGTATCTTTATTTATCGGCGATCCAGAGATTTCTTCGCGATGCGCCATCGGTCGACGTGCATATTGTGACGCAGGAGGCGCGTTCGTGAACGAGCGTCCGCATGTGCTGATTGTGGACGACGAACCGCAGATCACGCGCGTGCTGCGGACGAGTTTGTCGGCGCAGGGATATGACATCCGGATTGCGAACAGCGGCGAAATGGCGCTGGAGATCATGAAAGATTGGGCGCCGAATTTGATCATTACGGATTTGTCGATGCCGTCAATTGACGGGGTGCAGCTGACGCGGGAGGTGCGGACGGTATCGCAGGTGCCGATTCTGGTGCTTTCGGTGCGCGAGCAGGAAAGACAGAAAGTTGAGGCCTTGGATGCGGGCGCGGATGATTACGTCACCAAGCCTTTCGGGATGAATGAACTGCTGGCGCGGGTGCGAGCGCACCTGCGGCGATTGCCGAAGCAAGAGGATGCTGCGCCGGATGTGTCATCGATTGGCGATTTCAGAATCGATCTGGCGACGCGAACCGTAACAGTTGCCGGCCGGGAATTGAAGCTGACGCCGAAGGAATTTGATCTGCTGCTGTTTCTGGCGTCGCATCCGCGGCGAGTGATTCCGCACCGGAGGATTCTGAGCGCGGTGTGGGGACCGAATTGCACGGAGCAATCGGAGTATCTGCGGGTGTTTATCGGCCAGCTACGGAAGAAGGTTGAGAAGGACCCGTCGTCGCCGCGTTATCTGCTGACGGAACGATGGGTCGGCTACCGTTTTGAGCCGGGCGATTGAGCCTTCCTTACGAACTTTTTATGTCTCCCTTACCCCTCTCTTAGTTGCGCGATGTTGGAATAACCGTTCAGGCAAACGAGGCACCGCTATGCAAGATCTGCTTTTTGTCATGCTCACGATTGGGTTTTTTGCGCTGTCGCTCGGCTATGTGCGCTTTTGCGACCGGGTGAAGTGAGGAAACCGTGGACATTCAATCTTTGATCATGTTGATCATTAGCGCGCTGATGGCAGTGTACCTTTTCTACGCTTTGCTTCGTCCCGAGAAATTCTGAGATGACACTCAACGGCTGGCTGCAAATCCTGGTTTTTCTGGGGCTGATCTTCGCGGTCACGAAGCCGCTAGGGATCTTCATGACGCGGGTGTTCGCGCGAGAAAAAACTTTCCTGGATCCGGTGCTGCGCCCGATGGAGCGGCTGATTTATCGAGTAACCGGCGTGGATGAGAATCAGGAGATGCCGTGGACTGAGTATGCCGGGGCGATGCTGGTGTTCAGCCTGGTGTCGATGCTGGTGCTTTACCTCATTCAGCGGGCGCAGGGGGTGTTGCCGTGGAATCCGCAGCATTTTGGCGGGGTAGCTCCCCAGCATCTAGCGTGGAATACGGCAGCTTCGTTCACCACGAATACCAACTGGCAAGCCTACTCGGGCGAGACCACCATGAGTTATTTCACCCAGATGGCGGGGCTTGCGTATCACAATTTCACTTCGGCTGCCGTAGGGATTGCTTTGGCGATTGCGTTCATTCGCGGGATTGCGCGGCGGCAGATGAAGACGATCGGCAACTTCTGGGTGGATTTTGTGCGGGCGAGCTTGTGGGTGCTGCTGCCGTTCTGCATTGTGGGCGCGCTAATGCTGGTTTCGCAAGGGGTGGTGCAAAACTTAAAGGCTTATGACACGGTGAAGCTGGTTGAGCCGCAGCAGGTGCAGCGGGTGGACTCTGCGGGAAAGCCGGTGGTGGATGCGAGTGGAAAACCGGTGATGGACACGGTGACGACGCAGACCATTGCGCAAGGGCCGGTGGCGTCACAGGAAATTATCAAGGAGTGGGGAACGAATGGCGGCGGGTTTTTCAATGCGAACAGCGCGCATCCGTTCGAGAACCCGACGCCGCTGACCAATTTGATTGAATTGTTTGCCATTTTTGCGGTGTCAGCCGGGCTGACTTATACGCTGGGGCGAATGACGGGATCGCGAGCACATGGATGGGCGGTGTGGTCGGCGATGGCAATTTTATTTCTGGCAGGCGTGACGGTTGCTTATTGGGCAGAGGCGCAGGGGAATCCGCTTTATCCGGCGAGCGTGGACCAGCGGGTGAGCAATTCGCAATCCGGCGGAAATATGGAGGGCAAGGAGACGCGGTTTGGGATCGCGAGTTCGGCGTTGTTTGCCACCGTGACCACCGATGCGAGTTGCGGGGCGATCAATGGCTGGCATGATTCGTTTACGCCGCTGGGCGGCATGGTGCCCATGGTGAACATCAAGCTGAGCGAAGTGATTTTTGGCGGCGTAGGCGCGGGCATGTACGGAATGTTGATCTACATTGTGCTGGCGGTGTTCATCGCAGGGCTTATGGTCGGGCGCACGCCGGAGTATCTCGGGAAGAAAATCGAAGCTTACGACGTGAAGATGGCGATGTTGGTGTCGCTAGTGTTTCCGCTAGTGATTCTCTGTTTGACGGGCATTTCGATGGTGAAAGAGTTCGGAACGGCGGGAATTTCCAATCCCGGTCCGCATGGACTGAGCCAGGTTCTGTACGCGTTCACTTCCGCCGCGGGAAATAACGGGTCGGCGTTTGGCGGGCTGACGGTGAACACGCCGTGGTACGACGTGGCGACCGGCATGACGATGCTGCTGGGACGATTCTTCATGATTATTCCCATGCTGGCGATTGCGGGGAATCTGGCGCAGAAAAAATACGTGCCACCTTCGCTGGGCACGTTTCCGGTGACGACGCCGTTGTTCAGTTTGCTGCTGATCAGCGTGATCTTGATTCTGGGCGCGCTGACATTTTTTCCGGCGCTTAGTCTGGGGCCGATCCTTGAGCATCTTCTGCTTCATGCGGGGAAAACTTTTTAAACATGTTCACGCAGGGCACGCACGGTAAATCGATTTGGGATCTCAAACTGGTCCGCGCTGCGGCATGGGAGTCGGTGTTGAAGTTGAATCCGCGGCACATGATGGGCAATCCCGTGATGTTTGTGGTGGAAGTGGGCAGCGTGGTGACGACAGTGTTGCTGGTGCTGCATCCGCGCCAGTCGTTCGGATTTAATCTGCAGATCACACTGTGGCTGTGGTTCACGGTGCTGTTTGCGAACTTTGCAGAAGCCATGGCGGAAGGACGAGGTAAGGCGCAGGCTGACACGTTACGCAAAGCGCGATCGGAGACCATTGCGAACCTGATTTCGTGCGACGGCGGGGCCGTTGAGCAAGTTCCGAGCGCGAAGCTGCGCGTGGGCGATTTGGTTCAAGTTTCAGCCGGGGAGTTTATTCCTGGCGATGGGGAGATTGTTGAGGGCGTCGCGTCGGTGGACGAATCGGCGATTACGGGAGAGTCGGCGCCGGTGATTCGCGAAGCCGGCGGCGACCGGTCGGCGGTGACCGGCGGGACGCGGGTGTTGAGCGACCAGATTAAAGTGAAGATCACGTCGAATCCGGGCGAGACGTTCCTGGACCGCATGATTGCGCTGGTGGAAGGCGCGGCGCGGCAGAAAACGCCGAACGAAATTGCGCTGAATATTTTGCTGGCGGGATTGACGATTATTTTCTTGTTGGCAGTGGTGACCCTGCAGCCGTTCGCGATTTATTCGGGCACTCCGCAGACGGTTTTTGTGTTGGTTTCACTGCTGGTGTGTCTGATTCCGACGACGATTGGCGGATTGCTGTCGGCGATTGGAATTGCGGGCATGGATCGACTGGTGCAGCACAACGTTCTGGCCATGTCGGGACGGGCGGTCGAAGCGGCGGGCGACGTAAACACTTTGCTGCTCGATAAAACGGGTACGATCACATTTGGCAACCGGCAGGCGACGGAGTTCTTCCCTGCTCCGGGCATCACTCCGGCTGAAATGGCCGATGCGGCGCAGCTTTCATCACTGGCCGATGAAACGCCGGAGGGACGTTCGATCGTTGTGCTGGCGAAGGAAAAATACAATTTGCGCGGGCGGGAGTTTGCGGCGCACGAAGCTGAGTTCATTCCATTCACCGCGCAGACGCGCATGTCAGGCATCAATTTCGATGGACGGCAGGTGCGCAAAGGCGCGGCCGACGCGATCGGGCGTTATCTGGAGCAGAATCACGCCGCAGTTCCTGATGAAGTGCGAACGACGGTGGAACGGATTGCATCGGCTGGGGGAACTCCGTTGGTGGTGGCGGAGAACCGGCGGGCGATGGGTGTAATTCAATTGAAAGATGTGGTCAAGGGCGGGATTCGCGACCGTTTTGCGCAGCTGCGGTCGATGGGGATTCGTACCGTGATGATTACCGGCGATAATCCGTTGACGGCGGCGGCGATTGCGCGGGAGGCGGGAGTTGACGACTTTTTGGCACAGGCGACGCCGGAAGACAAATTGAAACTGATTCGAACCGAACAAGCGGGCGGAAAATTAGTCGCGATGACGGGCGATGGGACCAACGATGCGCCGGCGCTGGCGCAGGCCGATGTGGGCGTGGCCATGAATACGGGCACGCAGGCGGCGAAAGAGGCCGGCAACATGGTCGATCTGGATTCGAATCCGACGAAGCTGATTGAGGTGGTGGAAATCGGAAAGCAGTTGCTGATGACGCGGGGTGCGCTGACGACGTTTTCGATCGCCAACGACGTGGCGAAGTATTTTGCGATCATTCCGGCGATGTTCGCGGCGACGTTTCCAGTGCTGAACGCGCTGAATATTATGCGGCTGAAGACGCCGGAGTCGGCGGTGCTTTCGGCGGTCATCTTTAATGCGTTGATCATCGTGGTGCTCATCCCGCTGGCGCTGCGCGGGGTGAAGTATGTGGCCATGAGCGCGGAGGCGCTGCTGCGACGGAACCTCTTTATTTATGGAGTGGGCGGCATTATTGCGCCGTTTGTAGGGATCAAGATTATTGACGTGATTATTACGGCGGTTGGGCTGGCTTGAGAAGTTTATGAAGAAGCACTTGATCACGGCGTTGTTGATGACGATGGTGACTACGATTTTGCTGGGGATTGTCTATCCTCTGATCGTCACCGGGCTGGCACATGTGCTTTTTCCGAAGAAGGCCGCTGGGCAGATGATTGTGCAAAATGGGGAAGCGGTAGGTTCGCGGATTATCGCGCAGCCGTTTACGGGCGCGAAGTATTTTCATCCGCGGCCTTCGGCGGCGGGAAATGGATATGACGCGGCGAACTCCGGCGGAACGAATTATGCTTCGACCAACAAGAAGCTGATCGATCGGGTGCAATCCGATGCAGCGGGGATGGAGAAGGAACAACCTAACCGCCCGATTCCGGTTGATCTCATTACGACTTCCGCCTCGGGGCTCGATCCGGAGATTTCTCCGGCTGCGGCTGAGTATCAGGTGGCGCGTGTGGCGCAGGAGCGCGGAGTCTCGGAATCTATTGTTCGCGCATTGGTGCAGAAATACACGTATCAGCGCGATCTGGGATTGTTCGGCGAGCCGCGGGTCAACGTGCTTGAACTCAACCTGGCGCTTGACCAGTTAGCCAAACAGTAATTACCTTCGTCGTTCTTCTGGCTTCTACTTTTCCCTCAGATCCGGCAAGCGATTGTATGATTGACGTACCTCGACTCGGCGTACACGTTCGTCCATTTATAAGAAAGGGCGGGTTTGAGATACGGATTCATTATTGATAATCGCAAGTGCATCGGCTGCCATGCCTGCACGGTCGCGTGCAAAACCGAAAATCACGTAAGCATCGGCGTTAACCGCACGTGGGTAAAGTACGTGGAAAAGGGCGTGTTTCCCAACACACGCCGAGTGTTTCAGGTCACGCGCTGCAATCATTGCGAGAACCCGCCGTGCGTGACGATTTGCCCGGTGACGGCGATGTACAAGCGCAAGGACGGGATCGTCGATTTCAACTCGGACCGCTGCATTGGGTGCAAGGCGTGCATGCAGGCATGCCCGTACGACTCGATCTACATGGATCCCGAGCAGGGCACGGCGGCGAAGTGTCACTACTGCGCGCACCGGACGGAAGTTGGACTGGAACCGGCGTGCGTGGTGGTGTGTCCGGAGCACGCGATCATTGCCGGCGATCTGGACGAGCCGAATTCGGAGATTGCGCAACTGCGGGCGCGCGAGGCAGTGCGGGTGCGCAAGCCGGAGCAGAATACGCAGCCGAAACTTTATTACATCGATGGAGATGAAGCGGCGATTGTGCCGACGGCGGCGCGGCATGAAGAATTTTATATGTGGTCGCAGCGGAATCAGGATTTTCATGGCGGCGGCGCGGTTTATGAGATCGACAGCCCGCTGCTGCAGCGCAATGCGCTGGCGGCGTACGACGTGGGGCATGCGCGCCCGTGGGGATGGCAGGTTCCGGCGTATTGCTGGACGAAGTCGATTGGGTCGGGAGCGCTGGCGATTCCGGCAATCGCGATGGCGCTGGGGAGATTGTCGGGCGATCGCATGCGGGACATTGCGCTGGCAACGGTTGCGCTGTTGTTTACGGCGCTGACGACTGTGTTGCTCGTATGGGATCTGGATCATAAAGAGAGATTTTTGCGGGTGGTGTTCACGCCGCAAAGCAAGTCGTGGCTGGCGCGCGGAGCGTTTATTTTGATCGGCTACAGCACGCTGACCGGCTTGTTCTGGCTGGGCGCGGTGGTTGGGGTTTCGATGGTCACGACGGCGTTGATATGGCCGGTGGTGATCACGGGTTTTCTGACGGCGTGCTATACGGCGTTTTTGTTTGGACAATGCGAAGGACGCGACCTTTGGCAGACGCCGCTGCTGCCGGCGCATTTGATCGTTCAGGCGTTGCTGTGCGGTGCGGCAGTGCTGGCGCTGTTGCCGAATGGGTTGGGCGGGACGGCGACGGCTTTGTCTTTGGCGGCGCGGGCGCTGGCCGGGTGCCTGATTCTGCATCTGCTGATGGTGCTGGGCGAGGTGGCGATGCCGCATACCACGGACAATTCGAAATATGCGGCGCGGTTGATGACGCATGGGCAGTTCAGCAGCAGCTTCTGGGCGGGCGCGGTGACGCTGGGTGGGATTCTTCCAGTATTGCTTTTGCTGATTGCTCCGGCGAACCCGTGGGCGGTGCGGATTGCGAGCGTGCTGGCGCTGGCGGGACTTTTGATTTTTGAATGGTCCTTCATCATGGCGGGACAGAGCGTGCCTAACAGCTAGGTTTGGAGATTGCAGAACTTTATGGATGATTTCAAACGCGACGGCAGCCATCTGGTTTCATGCGCGCCGGTCGAAAAATGGGATGACTGGGTTGAACTTGATCCGGAGGCGTGGCCACGGAGGGTTGAGAAGCATTATCAGTTGATTCCGACGGTTTGTTTCAACTGCGAGTCGGCGTGCGGGCTGCTGGCTTATGTCGATAAAGAAACCGGAAAGATTGCGAAGTTTGAGGGCAATCCGAAGCATCCGGCGAGCCGGGGAAGATTGTGCGCGAAGGGGCCGGCGACGATCAATCAGATTAATGATCCCGACCGGGTTTTGTATCCGATGAAACGCGTGGGGCCGCGCGGAAGCGGAAAGTGGGCGCGGGTTTCGTGGGATGAGGTGCTGGCGGATTTTGGCGGGCGGATCCGCAAGGCGATTCAAGAGAAACGCGGCGAAGAAGTCATGTACCACGTGGGGCGACCGGGGTATGACTACATCATGGAGCGGACGCTGCAGGCGTGGGGCATCGACGGGCACAATTCGCATACGAATATTTGCTCGTCTTCGGCGCGGTTTGGGTATCTGCTATGGCACTACGCCGACCGGCCTTCGCCGGACCACGAGAATGCGCGATTTATTTTGCTGCTGTCGGCGCATCTGGAGTCGGGGCATTATTTCAATCCGCATGCCCAGCGGATTATCGACGGAAAAATGTCGGGGGCAAAGCTGTGCGTGATCGATCCGCGACTGTCGAATACAGCGAGCATGGCGGATTACTGGCTGCCGACGTATCCGGGGACGGAGTCGGCGGTTTTGCTGGCGATGGCGAAGGTGATTCTGGATGAGAACCGGTACGATGCGGCATTCGTGAAGAATTGGACGAACTGGCAGGAGTTGGAAGTAGATGGGTTTTTGGCGCAGGGGCAATCGTTTGAGGCGACGATTGAGGCGTTGAAGCGGCACTATGCGAAGTTCACTCCGGAGTTTGCGGAAAAAGAGAGCGGAGTGAAAGCCGAGCAGATCGTGAAGGTGGCGCGGGAGATTGCGGATGCGGGAACGCGCTTTGCGTCGCACATTTGGCGCGGGAGTGCGTCGGGAAATCTGGGCGGATGGCAACCGGCGCGGGCACTGATGCTGTTGCATGTGCTGACGGGATCGGTGGGGACGCGCGGCGGGCACAATCTGAATGCCTGGACGAAGTTTGTGCCGAAGACATTTAAGACTCCGCCGCCGCAGAAGCGATGGAATGAGTTGCTTTATCCGCCGGAGTGGCCGCTGTGCACACATGAAGTGTCGTTCCTGCTGCCGCATTTGCTCAAAGAGGGTCGCGGGCGGATTGAGGCGTATTTCACGCGAGTGTTCAATCCGGTGTGGACGTATCCGGATGGGTTTTCGTGGATCGAGATGTTGCGCGACGAAGAAAAGATTGGCTTGCACGCGGCGCTGTCGCCGACGTGGAGCGAGACGGCGTGGTATGCGGATTATGTTTTGCCAGTGGGAATGGGGCCGGAGCGGCACGATTTGATGAGCCAGGAGACGCAGGGCGCGAAGTGGATTGGATTCCGGCAGCCGGTGCTGCGAACGTATCTGGAAAAACAAGGCAAGAAAGTTGAGTCGACGCGAGATGCGAATCCGGGCGAAGTGTGGGAAGAAGATGAGTTCTGGATTGCGTTGTCTTGGGCGATCGATCCGGATGGGTCGATGGGCATACGGCAGTGGTTTGAGTCGCCGTATCGGCCGGGGCAGAAGATTACGGTGGATGAGTATTACGGATGGATCTTCGAAAATGCGGTGCCGGGATTGCCGGAGGCGGCAAAAAAAGAAGGGCTGACGCCGTTGCAATACATGCGGAAGTTCGGGGCCTTTCAGGTGAGTACGGATGTTTATCAGCTCAATGAAAAGCCGGTGGCGGCGGGCGATCTGGCGGGATCGCAGGTTGAGGCGAATGGGGTAATCAGGAAAGGCGGCAAGCCGGTCGGGGTGATGGTCGACGACAAGGCGGTTGCGGGGTACAACACGCCGTCGAGGAAGCTGGAGATTTTTTCGAAGACGATGGTGGATTGGAAGTGGCCGGAGTTTGCGCTGCCGGAGTATTACCGCAGCCATATTGATCGAGCGGCGCATGCGGCGTCGCTGGGCAAGGCGCATGAGGATTTTGATCCGGTGCACATGCCGGTGGTGGAATGGCCGAAAGAGGCGCGGGGCGAGGTTTACACGCTGCTGCCGATTTTCCGGCTGCCGATTCTGATCCATACGCGATCGGGCAACGCGAAGATGCTGTATGAGATTGCGCACAAGAATCCGCTGTGGATTAATCCGGTGGAGGCGAAGAAGCTGGGCAATATTCGCACCGGCGATCTGATGAAGGTGCATACGGAGATTGGGTTCTTTGTGCTGCATGCATGGATTACGGAAGGATTGGCGCCGGGAGTGGTGGCGTGTTCGCATCATCTGGGACGGTGGAGGGTGAACAAAGAAGACACGCTGGAGCGTATGTCGAGCGCGTGGGTTGATCTGAAAGAGGTCGGCAAAGGGCAGTGGAAGATGCGGCAGATTGAGGGCGTGCAGCCGTATGAGAGCCGCGATCCGGATACGAACCGGATTTGGTGGAGCGATGCGGCGGTGCATCAGAACATAACTTTTCCCGTGCATCCGGATCCGCTGAGCGGGATGCACTGCTGGCATCAGATGGTGCGGGTGGAGCGGGCGGGACGGGAGGACCGGTATGGCGACATCTATGTGGATACGAACCTGGCGCACGCGGTTTATCAGCGATGGAAGAAGCTGGCGAGGCCGGCTCCGGGACCGGGAGGGTTGCGCAGGCCGCTATGGTTTCCGAGGGTGGTGAGGCCGGAGGAGTCGACCTTTTATATGGAGCCGGTGCGGTAGGTGATGCGAGGGGATATCTGCAAGACCATCAAGGCCCTCCGTAAAATATTGATTCTAAAAGGTCAAGGCGCGGTCATATCGATGTAAGTTGTTGAAAATGCAGGTAGTTAGATATCAAAATATAGATAAATAAGGACTTAGAAGAGCTTCGAGCTCCTAGCTCTTGGCTCTTGGCTTCTAGCTCTTGGCCTTTGGCTAAACCAGTTCTCTTCTGCCTGATCTAGCTTCCCTCCCTGCACGCTAGACCTCTATCGAACTACGCCTTCGAGGGGCGAACTTGCCGTGGCGTAAAGCTTCCTGGGCATGCGGCCGGCGAGGTATGCCTGGCGTCCGGCGAGGACGGCGTGCTTCATGGCTTCGGCCATGAGGACGGGGTCCTGGGCGGCGGCGATGCCGGTATTCATGAGAACGGCGTCGGCGCCGAGTTCGAGGGCGATGGCCGCGTCGGAGGCGGTGCCTACACCGGCGTCGACGATGAGCGGGACGCCGGTGATCATCTCGCGCAGGATGCGGATGTTGGGGACGTTCTGGATGCCCATGCCGCTGCCGATCGGCGCTCCGAGCGGCATGATGGCGCTGGCGCCGGCGTCGATGAGGCGCTTGGCGAAAACGATGTCGTCGGAGGTGTAGGGGAGAACGGTGAAACCTTCGCTGACCAGCACGCGAGTGGCTTCGACGGTAGCGTGAACGTCAGGATAGAGGGTGGCCTGATCGCCGATGACTTCGATTTTGACCCAGTCAGAGAGACCAACTTCGCGACCGAGTAGTGCCGTACGGATTGCCTCGTCCGCGGTATAGCAGCCGGCGGTGTTGGGAAGGAGAAAATACTTGCCGGGATCGATGTAGTCGAGCAACGATTCTTTACTGCGATCGAGATTGACGCGGCGCACGGCCACGGTAACCATTTCGGCGCCGCTGGCTTCCAAAGCGCGCGCGGTTTCCTGAAAGGATTTGTACTTGCCGGTTCCGACGATGAGACGGGAGCGGAATTCGCGTCCGGCGATGATGAGTGGGTCGGGCATAGGTCTATTGTAATGAAAATGGAGGGCAGATGATGTGATTGACACCGTAGATAGCGATGGCGTTGTTGTGGGCGTTGCCGGTGTCATTGTCACAAGCCCAATCTACTGGTGCTGAGATCGTACCGCAACGATCATGATGGCCTCATAAATTAAATATTTAACATATAACTATCTTTATATCAATATTTTGCAATGATATTAATATTACTTGACTTGTAATAATGATTGCGACATTCTATTGCCTAGCGGCATCAAAGGTGTTGAGGATAGTGTTGTGACTGCACGTGAATTCAGACTGGCCCGCCGAGAACAAGGGCTCACGCAGGAAGCGGTGGCCAAGCGTCTTGGCGTATCTCAAACCTACGTAGCCCTGCTCGAAAAGGGGAAGCGCCGGTTTCCTGATGTCTTGGCCAGAAAGGCTGTGGCTCGGCTTCACATGAATCCTCTTGCCCTACCCTTTACGGAGAACGCACGGAACTTCAGCGCTAAGCAGGTAGCGCAGCAGCTCGCCTCGCTTGGTTATCCTGGTTTCAGATCCATGCGTGCAGCATGGAAGAGAAATCCCGTACAGGTTTTGTTGGATTCCCTAGGGCAGGAAACTCTTGAAGCACGCGTTGCCGAGGCTTTGCCGTGGCTGCTCACAAATTTTGGCAGCATGAGCGAAGCTAATCTGACCTGGCTCGTGGAACAGGCGCGGCTTCGAAATTTGACGAATCGCTTGGGCTTCGTTGTAACGCTCGCGAAAGAGGTTTTGGCGCGAAAAGGAGAAACCGCGTCAGATTGTTACAACTGCCTGAGTGCATTAGAAACGAAACTGAGCGAAAGCCGGCTAGATAAAGAAGATACGTTGTGCCAATCGCTTTCTGCGAAAGAGCAACAGTGGTTGAGGGAAAATCGTCCGCAGACGGCGGAGTTTTGGCATCTCCTGACCGATTGGCGACCGGAGCATCTGCAGTATGCCGGTTAAGCTCCCGCCGCCTTGGCCTGAGTTTCTGAAAGAGCTTGACCAGAGGCTCTCGGCGCCCGTGGAACTCCATTGCCTGGGAGGCTTTGTTTTGGCGGCTCTATACGGATTGACGAGGCCGACAGACGACTTGGATTACATCTCCGCCGTTCCGAGGGACGCCCTAAGCGAGCTTGAGCAGTTAGGCGGCCTTGGATCGCAGCTCTGCAAGAAACACAAAGTGTTTTTGCAGTCTGTTGGAGCCATACCTGACCTTCCGGACGGCTATGAAGAACGCCTAACCAAGTTGGAGCTAGGCCTTACCAAGCTCTCCCTGAAAGTTCTTGATCCTTACGACTTGGTTTTGTCGAAACTCGCGAGAAATAGTCCAAAAGACAGGGAAGACGTAAAAAACATTGCCACCAGGCGCAAGCTCAGTTTCAAGATCCTGGTCGAACGCTTCGACGCCGAGATGCGGCCATGGATTCCGCACGCAGGCCGCCATGCTCTCACCTTGGACCTGTGGCAAGAATACTTTTCGGAATGACTGGACTCCTCGACGGAGCCGAGGGCGTCCCATGGTCTTAAACTTGCGGGGCAGGGGTTTCGGCGTGGGCGTAGATTTCTTCGATCTGGCGGTGGTAGAGCTTCTCGACTTCGCGGCGGCGCATTTTGTAGCTGGCGGTGAGGGTGCCGTTTTCTGGGGAAAATTCTTCGGCGAGCAGGACGGTTTTTTTTAGCTGCTCGAAGCGGGCGAGGTCGCGATTGAAGTCGGCGACGATGCCGTCGTAAAGCTCGCGAACTTTTGCGTTGCTCACCAATTCCCTTCTCGACGAGAAACCCACGTGGTTGGCGCGGGCCCAATCTTCGAGCAAAGGAAAATACGGAACGAGCAAAACGGCTGGGAATTTGCGCTTGTCGCCGACGATGAGCGCCTCGGCGATGAGCGCGTTGTGCTTGAGCGAATTTTCGAGCGGCTGCGGCGCGATGAATTTGCCGCCGGAAGTTTTGATGAGGTCTTTCTTTCGATCGGTAATCGATAAGAAGCCTTCGGCATCGAGATGAGCGATGTCGCCGGTCTTGAACCAACCGCCGTCGGCGAAGGCGGCACGGGTTTCTTCGGGACGATTCCAATATCCTTTGAAGACCGATGGGCCGCGAACGAGAAGCTCGCCATCTTCGGCGATGCGGACTTCGATATTGGGCAGCGGCTTGCCGACGGTGCCAAGTTTGTGGGCGCGCGGGGTGTTGACGGCGATGACGGGTGAGGTTTCGGTGAGACCGTAGCCTTCATGAATGCGAATGCCGACGTCGGCATACCATTCGGCGAGTTCGCGTCCGAGTGGGGCGCCACCGGAGACGAAAAGCGCGACGCGATCTCCCATACCGGCGCGGATTTTGGAGTAGACGAGACGGTCGGCGAGGTTCCAGGAAAGCCCGCGCGGCGCTTGCCCTTTCAGGATTTCTTCGCGATGGGCACGGCCGACGAACAATGCCCAGCGGTAGATGAATTTTTTTATCCCCCTGGCTTTTGAATCTACCTGGGTGTGAACTTTTTCGTAGACGCGAGGGACGCCGATGAAAAGAGTCGGGCGAACCTCAAGCAGAGCTTTGGGCAGATGCTCGATGAAGGGGACGTAGGCAAGGGTGACGCCGTGATAGAGCAGCGTGAAATCCACGTGGCGAGCGGTGACATGGGAGAGCGGCAGAAACGAGATGCTGATTTCGTCATTGCCGATGGGAAGGTCGGCGAGCGAGTAATTGAGGTTGGAGGCGATGTTGCCGTGAGTGAGCATGGCGCCTTTGGGGATGCCGG
>DASVWZ010000275.1:0-2135 GCA_036392935.1 Terriglobales bacterium
CAATATCTGGAACCACTTGTACCACTCGCCGTCGATCCTCATGGACTCAGCGCGCTCTGCTCGTTCCTTCGATGCCTTGTCGAAGTCTTCAGGAACTCCAGTCGCAGTTATGAGTGGGAGGAGCAGCATTGAACGCACTAGTGGCGGACTCAGCTTCTCGCCAAGGAACTCGTGCGCAAGATATCTGAGTAATGCTGTCAAGTTGATTTTTTAACTTTGTTGATTCACCTCCACAATCTTTCCACTGTGTATCCACAAAATGTTCACATGGCTTACCCGCAAATCGCGACATCGACAGCAGCCAGGGGAGAATCACGCCGGGCGAGCGCGACCAGGTATTTGGCCTCGTCATAAGCAACGCGATCTTTCCAACACCGAAACAGGATGCGAATCCATTTGAATGCCAGAGCTCGTACCGCTGCGTGGTGTCCTTTGCCGCGACTGCGTAGTTGCCAGTAATAGCTTCGTGCCCACACCGATTGCACGATGGAGTGACCCGCCCATTCGTGGAAGCTTTGGCGAAGAAATTTGGGACAGGCCCGCCGAAAATGCACCCATTTCTTTTTCCCGCTTCTCTCGATTACCGGCGCAATGCCGCTGTAGGTCTGCACTTCCCGCGCGCTGCCGTAGCGCTCTCGCTGCGAGCCAAATGCCGCCAACAGCCGCGGAGCCATGACCGCTCCCGCTCCTGGGAGCGAGTCAAAGATGAAAAAATCCGGATGCGCAGCCGCCGCCTCCTCGATCTTCTCGTCTAAAGCCGCAATGCCTTCCAGCAAGGTGCGCATCATCCGTACGGTCACTTTCACCACCGTGCTCTTGGCTTCGATCACCGCTCGATCCCGAATGGCGGGAATGGCCTGACGAATCTCCTGGATGCGGCGCTCGTTCAATTTTTGATCCCGATAGTGGTGCTTGCGGAACAATGTCCGCAGCTGGGACGGCGGAACCCTTTGCAATTCCTCCAGCGTCGGCCAGCGCAGCAAAAACGCACACACCAACTCCGTGTCCAGGTGTTCAAACCAATTCAGCATCTGCGGGAAATAGATTTTCAAGTAGCTGGTTAAGCGATTGCTCTGCTCCGTCTTCTCATCCACCAACTTGCGTCGCTCCTCCACCAGATTTTGCACCCGCCGCGTCGCTTCCGTATCGGGCTGCAAACGGCGCAACTTCCCGCGATGCTGCAGCAACAAATCCAACAGCAGATCGGCATCCCGGGGATCATCCTTGACTCCCGACGGATACAGCGCTTCCCTCATCTTGGCCGCCATCGTCGAGGGCACGGGAAATAAATGCAAGGCTTCATACTTGCTCAGCATGAACACCAGTGCTCCCCGCGATTGCTCCAACGCCACCGCGATCGGACCATTGCCGAATCGTTGACACTGTTGCACCACCCATGCCTCCACCGTTTCCGGGGTGTGCTCGAGTTCTCCGCTTTCCCGCTTCTCTGAGCCCATGCCTTGCAAGCACCACACATGCTTCTTATCTGCCCAATCGATGGCGATGAAGGCAGAGTACGACGGCTCCCACTGGACCAATTCCACTTCCGACATGGTTCTACCTCCTAAAATCACTTCTCCACCAGAGGGGCTGGCTTTGCTCCCGCGAAGTGCTTATAGTTGAGCCTTAGTAACTCCAGACGTCATCTGAGTATTCGTTCTGGAGCAAAGCACGTCCCGCTGCTCGAGAATCTTGCGCAAAACATCGAGTGTTGGCTTGTGCTACTCGTAGCAGCGGCACGCCTCTCTGCTGGCAGCGATTCTACGGAGCCAACAGAAAATTTCATCCGCAGTTGCACTCACAACATTTGCACAGCCGCCGGCACGCCGCGACTGCTGTGGAAATCTTCTTTCTAAATCTCAACTCCTGAGTCACTATAAGCTTGTGAAATCGCCTGGTCACAACAACAATCGGACGATTGCCACGATTCGCTAGCAATTCTAAGATGGGCACGTCGCGCCATTTGTCGAAGAAGGAGGTTCTATGCGAATGCAAATCTGCTCGACGCTTGTGGTTGTGCTGATGCTTTTCTGCTCACCTTTGCAGGCTGCCGCCTTTCAAGCCGACACGTCTGACGGGCAGACGGATAAGGCCAAGAAGTGCGAAGAGACCGCCAAGAAGAGGGGACTCAAGGG
>DASVWZ010000276.1:0-5806 GCA_036392935.1 Terriglobales bacterium
TTTATGCGCTTGACGCCAACACCGGGGCTGAACTCTGGAGCTACACGACGGGTGCCCTGGTTGATTCTTCACCGGCGGTGGCGTACGGCACGGTGTATGTGGGCTCAACCGACGGCGAGATCTACGCCCTGGATGCCAACACTGGCGCTAAGCAGTGGAGCTACGCCAGAGGTGGAGAATGGGGGTCCTCGCCTGCCGTAGCTGACGGGGTCGTGTATGTTAGCTCGGACAACGGTAATCTGTACGCGCTAAAACACTGCACCGGCGCTAAGCTGTGGAGCTACCCCACGGGCAGCGCGCCTTACTCAACGTCCTCGCCCGCTGTGGTGAATGGGGCGGTGTACGTCGGCTCGTGGGACGGCAAAGTTTACCACTTCGCCCTGAAGGCAACCCAAGACTGAACAGAATAAGCCGCATTACACGGCGAGGCCTGCGCTAATGCGGTCGGGCATCCGGACGTTGAGTGGCGGGAAGCATGTCTTCAGTCACCTTCCTCCAGAAGCAATGCCAGTTTCTCGACACCTCGCCTTAACTCCCGAGGGCCTACCGCCGCGAAGCCCAGTACGAGGCCGTTTCGGGGCGAGCGGCCGGTGCCGTAGCGGCTAAGGGGAACGACATCGACGTTGTGCTCAGCCGCTTCTTGCGCAATGCGCTCCGCTGAAATGCCCGGTGCTAACCACCCTACGGTGCGAAGTCCCGCTTCCACGTTGCCGATCTCAAGCATGCTGCCAAGCCGCGCGCGAGCTGCTTCCATCAGCACTCCCAGCCGTTCCGCATAGAGCTGGCGCATGCGTCGTACGTGGCGCGCGAAGTGCCCCTCGCGGATAAAATCGCACAGAATTGCCTGATCGATCAGCGGCGGATGATGCGTGCTTACCGATGCAGCGGCAGCGAAGATATCGACCATGTCTGGCGGTACGACCACGTAGCCCAGCCGCAGAGACGGAAAAAGCACCAGGCTGAAGCTGCCGGCAAAAATCACAGCGCTCGACTTGTCCAAACCCTGCATGGCCGGGATCGGACGGCCGGAATAGCGGTATTCGCTGTCGTAATCATCCTCGAAAATTATCGCTCGCCCGCGCCGCGCCCATTCCAGCAACGAAAGCCGGCGGGAAAGGCTCATGGTGACGCCGAGCGGGAACTGATGACCCGGCGTGACGTAGATCATGCGCGGCCGCGGGCAGCGCTCAATGCCGGCTTCTAAATTCAAACCCTCGGCATCCACCGGAACCGGGCAGATTCTCGCGCCCACCGACTGAAACGCCAAGGTCGCACCTGGATAGCCGGGCTCTTCCATCCAAACAGGATCTCCGGGGTCGAGTAAAAGATGAGCCGCACGATTCAGCGCCTCCTGCACGCCCGAAATGATGAGCACCTGCTCGGCCGCACACTTCACGCCGCGCGACGTGTTCAGGTATTCGGCGACGGCTTCGCGCAAGGGACGGTAGCCGAGTGCTTCTCCACCCGCCAGCAGGCTGGCGGAAACATGGCGCAGGCGGCGGGAGGCGATTTGTGCCCATAGTGCGGTCGGAAATTCATCGAGCGCTGGAAGATTCGCGCGAAAGGCTCGGATGCGAGGCGAGTCGCGGCGGCGCAATGGCGTGAGGTTTCGAGCATAGGTTGAGAGCCGGACGCGACGTCGATGCAACTGGGGGCGCGAAACGCTGCGGGGCACATGAAGGAGTTCATCGGGAAGGGTTTTACTGACATAAGTGCCGGATCCGACCTTCCCTTCAACATATCCCTCAGATCGCAACAGCTCGAAAGCGGTCACAATCGTAGGGCGGGACAGGCCGTATTGGGCCGCCAAATCGCGTGTGGCCGGCAAGCGCGCGCCGGGAAGCATATTTCCTGACAAAATCGCGGATCGTAGCTCTTCATACCACCAGCGATAAAGCGGCACACCGGCGGTGGCTTGTCGGAGATTCAGGGGGAGCGTGCTGGGCTTCTTACTCAATGTTCCTTTGCCACTCGTAGCTTCGGCGACCGGAGCAAGCGGTATGTACAGAATATCGTAAAATGGATATACCATACTGACCATTATTGCGGTATCTTGAGGTGTTCTTTAAAGGAGGTTCCAATTCATGTCGCAAAACAACGGTCATTCCACTAGCCTCCGGCTGAAAACCGGGCTTGCCGAGATGCTCAAGGGCGGCGTCATCATGGACGTCACCGACGCACATCAGGCCGAGATTGCGGAAAAGGCCGGCGCCGTTTCGGTGATGGCGCTCGAGCGCGTTCCGGCGCAGATTCGCGCCGAAGGCGGCGTGGCGCGCATGGCCTCGCCGAAGAAAATTCGTGAAATCATGGCCGTCGTGTCGATTCCGGTCATGGCCAAGTGCCGCATCGGTCACTTTGCGGAGGCGCAGATTCTGCAGGAATTGGGCGTCGATTACATCGACGAATCGGAAGTCTTAACGCCTGCCGATGAAGCCAACCACGTGGACAAGCACGCCTTCAAAGTGCCGTTTGTTTGTGGAGCACGCAATCTCGGCGAGGCTCTCCGGCGCATTGCCGAAGGCGCAGCAATGATTCGTACCAAGGGCGAAGCAGGTACAGGCGATGTGGTTCACGCGGTCAAGCACATCCGTCAGATCGTACAGGAGATGAAGATTCTCACCGTGCTCAGCGAGCAGGAGCTTTATGCCAAAGCCAAAGAGCTGCAGGCTCCGTACGAACTGGTAAAGATGGTCGCGAAAGAAGGCAAGCTGCCGGTGCCGAACTTTTCTGCCGGGGGCATTGCCACGCCAGCCGACGCGTCGCTCGTAATGCAACTGGGCGCGGAAGCCGTTTTCGTTGGCTCGGGAATCTTCATGAAAGATTCGACCACATTTGCCGAGCCCGCAGAAGCCTCCAAGCGCGCCCGAGCGATCGTGCAGGCCGCGACCCATTATCAGGACCCGAAGGTGTTGCTCGAAGTCAGCGAGGAACTGACGGGAGCGATGAAGGGGTTGGCGGTTTCGGGGCTAAATGAAGCGCAGATGCTGCAAACTAGGGGATGGTAGTGCGGCCCGTGATTGTTAAAAGCTAAAAGCTGAGAGCTAGCAGCGGGTTTTATGACCATTGGCGTTCTTGCTCTGCAGGGCGACTTTGATGCGCATCGCAAACGGCTGGAAGAGCTGGGTGCGAAAGTTGTGCTTGTCCGCAAGCCCGAACAACTCGACGAAATCGACGGCCTCGTCATCCCCGGCGGCGAGTCTTCCACGTTTCTCAAGCTCCTCGGCGAGAAAGGCTTCGACAAACTGAAAGAATTTGTCCGCGTGAAGCCGACCTTCGGTACCTGCGCGGGAGCCATCCTGCTGGCCAACGAGGTTGAAAATCCCAAGCAGAAGGGACTCGGCGTTCTTGATATCGGTATCCGCCGCAATGCTTACGGACGCCAAGCTGACAGCTCAATTCGTGAAGGCAGGTTTGACGGCCAGCCCACTGAAATGGTCTTTATCCGTGCTCCAAAGATCGAGCGTGTCGGAGCGGGAGTTAAGGTCGTTGGCACCGAGGGAACCGATCCCGTCGCCGTGCGGCAGGGAAAGGTGATGGCGGCAACGTTCCATCCGGAACTGTCAGAGGACAGCCGCGTGCACAGTGCCTTTCTTAACCTGGTCAAGCGCGAAGGGGACTGAATTCAGGGTCACTTGCGCGGCAGGAACTCGATTGCGACATCGCGTTCCGCCGCTTTCAAATCGAAGTCGGCAGTGACGAGGACGTGGTCGCGAGAATCCGACACCAGTTCGACGCCGAATGCGTCGGCATAAGGGATATCGCGTTCGAACTTGATCAGCGAAGCGCGAACTGCGCGTTCTGCAGTCGCCGGTACAATTTCGAATCCAAACGACAACAACCGGGCCAGGACTAACTCCACCGTCTGGCGACCGTGGCCTCTAGCGGTTATGAGTGCCACTTCTCCCCAATGAATCGCGGAAATGATTACTTGGTGCCGCCCAGCCAGGTGTCCCCTAATGATCTCCGCCACTCGCATCGCTCCGGGCTCTCGGTCGAGATAGCGAAGAACCGCGCTGGAATCGAGCGCGTAGATCACCATTTGTCCTTTTCGCGTTCCTTTTTCAAAAGTTTCGACAGGGACGGCCCACCTTTGAGCATGCCGCAGGTTTCATCTACCAGCTCTGGTGTCACCGGCTCGAGAATGATTCGGGAGCCCTGAAGCGTCACGGCAATGCGGGTTCCAGGTGCAATCTTCAGCGATTCGCGCATCTCGGCGGGAATCACAAACTGACCTTTTGTGCTTACTGTCGTTATCTGAGTCATATCGTCTTACTATACAATGCCAAGTAAGCATAAACAATCCTCTTGACATCCTCAACGCGTAACCCTATAGTTACGCATTATGCGTCACCGTACGGTTACATATTCGGCAGAGACTACCTTTGGCGCACTCGCCGATCCCACGCGCCGCGCCGTGCTCGACCTGCTGCGGCAGGGAAGCCAGCCGGCTGGAAAGATCGCCAGTGCATTTCCGGTTTCGCGCCCGGCCATCTCAAAACATCTGCGGCTGTTGCGGCGGGCACATCTTGTGCAAGAGCGCCGTGAGGGACGAAACCGCGTCTACCAACTCAATCCGGAGCCGCTGAAAGCTGTCGATTCCTGGCTCGATCATTACCGCGTTTTCTGGCAGAACAATCTTGCCAACTTAAAGGCTTTTGTCGAAGCCGAGTACGAAAAAGAAACTCGTTCGCAACACAAAAAAGGAGATCACCAATGAAACTCGCACGAATCGCTGTCATCGTCGTCATCGCTCTCACTGCCATCGCCGCCTTTGCCGAATCCGATGCCCAAAAATCCTTTGACCAGCTCAAGACGCTCACCGGCACTTGGGAAGGCAAGACCTCCCAAGGCATGCCGGTCACTGTCATCTTCCGCGAAACTTCCGGAGGGTCGGCCATTCTCAGCGAGATTACTGGGCACGAGGACATGATCACTATGTTCCATCTCGACGGTTCGCGGCTGATGATGACCCACTACTGCGCCGCCGGCAACCAGCCGCGTATGGCCGGTGCACTTTCCCCAGACGGCAAGACCATCAGCTTCAACTTCGTTGACGCCACCAACGTTTCGCCCGCCCAGCCCGGACACATGGAGCACTTAACCGTAGCCATGCTCGACCCCGATCATCACACCGAGACCTGGGAGTTCGCCGTCAACGGTGGACAGAAAAAGATGGAAGTGTTCGACCTGAAGCGCAAGCCGTAGTCGGCTTCGCAGACTAACATCCTATGGAGGATTCATGGCAAATCGCGCAATCATACCCGAGCAGGACTCGATTACGTACGAAATTGATATTGCGGCGCCGCCGGAGCGCGTATTTCGCGCCCTGACCGATCCGGCTGAAGCGCGGCAATGGGGAAACAGTCCACAATTCCAGATGAAGATCTGGGAAATGGACGCCCAATTAGGCGGCAAATGGCGTTTCCTGTGCAAGGAAACGAACGGCAAAGCCAACAAGTACGGTGTCGATGAATACGATCACTGGGGTGAAATTGTCGAAATCGATCCGCCCAAGCTCTTGGCCTATACCTGGATCACGAACTTCCACGACGATCCTAAACACAAGACGGTCGTTCGCTGGGATCTGACGCCCATTCCGCAAGGCACGCGGCTGAAGGTCACGCACAGCGGCCTCGCGCATGAACCCAAAGCCCGCTCCGATTACAGCCAGGGTTGGCCGGGATTGTTGCATGTCATCAAGACCCACGCCGAAAAGCTGGACGCCTCCAAATCGGCCGTTCTCACCTCGGTCACGTTTGATCAGGATGCTGTGGTCAGCGAGACGGATATTGCCGCTCCGCCCGAG
>DASVWZ010000277.1:0-2080 GCA_036392935.1 Terriglobales bacterium
GAAACCCCTGGTAGCTTCCGCTGGTGGGTGCGTTTAAAGTTACGGTTGCACCACCGGCGAATCCCACCGACCCGCCTGTGATATAAAACCTGATCTATGCGCGGCCCCTGGCGGCCTGACGACCGGCTGAGGCGTGACGCCATTTGGGACCCCTGAGAATCCTGCGTTAAAACAGTAGGTCCGCGGAGTTCTCAGTCTTCGCGAACCGATTCTCAGAAGCCACCCAAATGGTTAACAAACAACAACAGGATAGCGGCCGAAAGCCGGCCAATCAAGGGGTTCGAGATGTCATTCCGGAGCCCAATAAAATCAGTGCTTCCACGCCTTACGACTTCAACGGCAAGAATCTGACTCCTTACGGCGGCCTGCTGCCGGTAGTCACTATGTTGGAGAAACTCGGATTCCAGGCCCTGGTGGAGCAGACCCTGACGTCGAAGCGGATTCCTCGCGCCATGGATCTGTACCGGTTCGTGCTGGGCATCGTGCTCGGTCTCTACATTGGCTTTCCACGGCTGAACCAATTACGCTTCATCGCGCGCGACCCAATCCTGACGGGCATTCTCAAAGTCGCCAAGCTGCCGGTCCAGTCCACCTTCTGGAGGTTCATAAACGCGCTGCATCGCCATATTGCGCGGCAGATGCTGACCATTATGCAGACCATGCGCGAGCGGGTGTGGGAGGCGGCCAACGTGAAGTTGGAAGTCGTCACCATCGACACCGACACCACCGTGCATACGCTTTACGGACAACAGATGGGCGGGCGCAAAGGCTACAACCCCAAAAACAAAGGCAAGAAGAGCTATCAACCGATGCTGACGTTCATCGCTGAAACGCGAGAATACGTGTGGGGCGAATTGCGTAATGGCGACCGGCCCAGTGGCCAGCAGATTCGCGATCATCTGCGGAATGTGCAGAAGGCCTTGCCGCCAAGCGTGAAGCAGATCTATGGCCGAGCCGATTCGGGTTTTTACTGCCGGGAAGCTATCGAAGCGTATGAAGAATTTGACGCCCGGTTCGTGATCTGCGCACGCAAGACGTCCCGGTTGGTCGAGGCATTACGCCAAGCCCAATGGAAGCCTTCGCCCAACACCGATGCCGACGGGGAATGCGAATTCCGTTATCAGCCAGACGGGTGGAGTAAGCCCTATCGGTTTGTGGCCCTGCGCAGGGAAAAGCCACGCGAGGAGTTGGAAGAGGAGAGAACCGAGCAATATCAGTTGTTCGAAACCAGCCAGTACAAATACCGGGTCTTCGTGACCGACATGAATGATCCGATCTATTTCGTGGTCTGGTTTTACGGCCAGCGCGGCGGCGCCGAAAACCTGATCAAAGAGGCGAACAACGATGCCGGGCTGGCGGCGCATCCATCCAGCCGCTTTGACGTGAATGGCAACCACTTCCAGTTGGCGATGCTGGCGTACAACCTGAACTGCTGGCTGATGCTGTTCAACCGCGAACCGCAGGCCGACTCCACCGCACTGCGCCACACCACTCTGGCAACCTCGCGGCTCCGCTTCCTGTTCGTGGCGGCCAAGATCTGGCGCCACGCAGGCCGCACCGGAGTGAGCTACAGCGATCACTACGAAGAGAAAGCTGTGTTCGAGCGGCTGATGGATCGGTTGCGCCGGATAGCGTCGCACGCCGAGGGTTATGCGCCTGTGATGGTCCCGGCATTGCGCTGAAAGGATCCGCGCCGGTCCTTCACGCGCCGTGCATAGAATTTTATGCGCAGGCCGCAAACGCAACGGAGCAAGTGACTTCGGTGCAGGACCTGGCGGGAGCGGCGGGAGCAGACTCTCAGGAAGGGGTGACGGACCAGCGAAAATCCGACTGACCTACTCACTCTGCAAGACATCAATCGAGCGCGAGCGGCGTTCTCAATGCCCGCCGTGTGCATAACTCAGGTACCATCGTTCTGGAAGGCGAACACGTCGGCCACGCCGCTGGAACTGGGAACCGCGGGCACAATCTTATAGACGCCGGAGCCGTCGCCGGGGTTTGACCAAAGGACGGTGCCGAGGGCCAGCGTGGGGGAGACAGTAACGTCGGCGGAGGCGCCGCCGGCGGTGATGGTGACGTG
>DASVWZ010000278.1:0-4778 GCA_036392935.1 Terriglobales bacterium
CGAACGGCGCACTTCGCTCGGGATGACGATGGTTAGTTTGTAATCACGCAGGACTACACGCCCAGGGTGGCAGGTTCGTGAGGACGCGAGGATCGAGGCGCTCCGGCGACATCTTCATAGACCCTTAAAACGCGGCGGGCGGAGTCGTCCCAGGAGAATTTCTTGACCTGCTCGTAGCCGCGCTGCTTCAACTTCTCGCGCAGGGCCTGATCGAGCAGCACACGGTGCAGGGCGCGCATAATCTCAAAAACATTTTCAGGATTGACCAGGACGGCGGCGTTGCCGACGACTTCCGGCAGCGAAGTTGTGTTTGAAGTGACGACGGGCGTGCCATGGGCCATGGCTTCGAGCGGGGGAAGGCCGAAACCTTCGTAGAGCGAGGGGAAGACGAAGATTTTGGCGGCGTCATAGAAGACGCGGAGCATTTCGATGGGGATGAATCCGAGAAAGCGAACGTCGTTCTGCACGCAACTGCGGATGACGGTGCGGCGCAGGTCGGGATGCTTGGAAAGTTCGTCACCGATGATGATGAGTTTGAGATCGGGGAACTGTCCGTCTTTTTCGAGCTGGGTTTTGAGCGCGGAAAAGGCTTCGATAATGCGCACCAGATTTTTGTGCGGGCTAATGCGGCCGGCGTAAAGCAGGAAGGGATAGTTGACCAGGTAGCGGGCGTGAAGAAGATCGCGATCGGCGGGAGTGGCGTGGCCGCGGAGGAAGCGTTCGTCGAGTGCGTTGTAGACGACGTCGATGCGGGAGGCGGGAACGTTGAAAAGCTTTTCGACTTCAGTTTTTGTGTAATTGGAAACGGCGAGGATGCGCGCGGCGTGTTTGAGAACGTGCCGAGTGAGGCGGACGTTCATCAGACGCCGCATGCTGGAGCGCTCGCTGGTGCGGTACATGTGATCGAGCAGATCGTGGACGGTAACGACGTAAGGGCAAGGCAGATTGCGGGGGGTTCCGAAAAGATGAGGGATGTGGATGAGATCGCAGCGCAAGCTTTTGAGCAGCGCGCGACATTCGAAAAAGCCTTTCAGGTTGCCGTCGCCATCGAGCAGCGGAATGGATTGAAAGTTGGACGGGAGCGGGCCGGCTTCCGCCACTTTTTGCGGCGGCCCGATGAGGAAGTAGTGGTTGGAGGTGTCCATGCGGCCGAGGGCGCGGACGATGTTGCGAGTGTAGGTGCCGACGCCGAACTCGCTGATGCGGCGGAGATCGATGGCGATCCTCACAGGGATGATTTAAACACAAGTTATTAGTCGTTAGTCATCAGTCATTAGTCGGGACTCTAGGCGGCGGGAGCGTTGCCAGGTTCGAAGAAGGTTTTGCCGTTGATCAGCGCCTGGAGCGCCCGAATCAGGTCTCGGTCTGCGTTCGATTTGAGCACCAGGCCGTGGGCGCCGGCGTCGTCGGCGGCTTCGACCAGGGTTTTTGCGGAGTGCATGGTGAAGATAAGAACTTTGATGTTGGGATAGAGGCTGCTGACTTCTTTGGCGACTTCGAGCCCGTTGCGTCCGGGCATGGTGATGTCCACGATGGCGATGTCGGGTTTGGTGGCGCAGATGCCGGAGATGGCCTGCACTCCGTCTTCGGCTTCGCCGCAGATGATCCAATCGGGTTGGGATTCAAGGATCGACCTGATTCCGGCACGGACAATGTCGTGATCGTCGGCGACGAAGATTCGAACCGGCACTTTTGGGAGTTTATCCAGAGCGTAACGGTGCCGTGTATACAGTGAAGACTGTAGGGGCCGGGAGTGGCTATTACTTCATGGGTGCCGAGGGAGGAGTCGGCGGGTTTCTCGTGCCGGGAGGCCCCGGGGTGTGCTGACTTCTGACGCACGTTATAATGGCGCGGGGATGGCGATCAACTCCGGAACAAAGTTAGGACCATACGAAGTGCAGTCGCCGCTGGGCGCGGGCGGAATGGGAGAGGTGTACCGCGCGCGTGACACTCGGCTGGGGCGTGACGTGGCGATCAAGGTGTTGCCGCAACATCTCTCCGCCGAGCCCGAGTTCAAGCAGCGGATGGAGCGCGAAGCCAGGGCGATCTCGTCGCTGAATCACCCGCATATCTGCACGCTGCACGACATCGGCTCCCAGGACGGCGTGAATTTCCTGGTCATGGAGTTTCTGGAGGGCCAAACCCTCGCCGAGCGCCTGAAAAAAGGCCCGCTGGCCATTGACCAGGTTTTAAAGATTGGTACGGAAGTTGCGGACGCCCTGCAAAAGGCGCATGAACAAGGAATCATTCATCGCGACCTGAAGCCGGCCAACATCATGCTGACCAAAGCCGGTGCGAAGCTGATGGACTTTGGGCTGGCAAAGCCGAGGCTGAATGTTCCGTCGCAGGCGATCAGTTCGTTTACGCCGTCTACGCCGACCATGAATCTGGCTTCGCTAACCTCGGCTGCGTCGCCGCTGACCCAGAAGGGATCGATCGTTGGAACCTTTCAGTACATGGCACCGGAACTTCTGCAGGGAGCGGAAGCCGATGCGCGCAGTGACATTTTCAGCTTGGGATGCGTACTGTACGAAATGGCGACTGGACGCCATGCGTTTGAGGGCAAATCGCAGCTCAGCGTGTTCACTGCAATTCTCGAACAGGACCCGCAGCCGATCAGCGCGAGCCAGCCCTTGACGCCGCCGATGCTGGATGCGGTGATTCGCGGCTGCCTCGCCAAAGATCCGGCGGAGCGGTTGCACTCGGCGCACGATGTTGCGATGAACCTGAACTGGATCGCCGCGGCGGGATCAGCATCGCCTGATAAAGAAGCGGCGTCGCCAACGGTGGCACGCAAAGTTGGCTGGATAGTCGGCATTGCTACGGTACTTTTACTCGGAGCGCTCGGAGCGTTCCTGTCACGGTCTGCGCCGTCATCTCCGAGTATTCGCGCCGTGATCAATCCTCCTCCGGATGCGCATTTTCGCCTCACTTCCGACGTTGCCGGCCCTCCAGTGCTTTCTCCCGATGGCAGCTACGCGGCGTTTACCGCCAGCGGAGTGGATGGCAGAGTTTCACTCTGGGTACGCCCGATGAACGGCACCGACGCTCGCGCTTTGCCTGACACCAACAACGCCTTTTTCCCTTTCTGGTCGGCAGACAGCCGTGCCGTAGGATTCTTTGCCGAAGGAAAGCTTAAGACAATCGAGGTCAACGGCAGCACGGCGCTGACGCTGGGCGACGCGCTACTGGGGCGCGGCGGGACCTGGGCTCCGGACGGCACCATCATATTTTCTCCATCCCCGCTCTACGGGCTGCAGAAGGTCAGCGCCACCGGAGGCACTCCCGTTCCATTCCTTCAACCCGATATGGTGCAACATTCCTCGTATCGGTGGCCGTTTGTCCTTCCCAATGGAAAGCACTTTTTGTACTTTGCCATGCATCACGATCCCTCCAAATTATCGAACAATGCTATCTACTGGGCTTCGCTGGATGGGCGTGAGAATCGCATGGTCATGCATTCTCAAAGCAACGCCATTTATGCGGCGGGGTTTCTGCTCTTCAGCCGCGGCGATCAGTTGATGGCCCAGCCCTTTGATCCTGACAGCGGCAAGTTGCGCGGCGAGCCGCAAACCGTCAGTTCCAGCGTCTTGACCGACGTTTCCACCTGGCACACCAGCGCTTCGGCTACTGAGAACGGCCTACTGACCTTTGGCAGCGGCAGTTCTGGCGGCGTCGAACTGGTGTGGATGGACCGCGACGGGAAGCTGTTGAGCACCGCTGCCGAAAACCTGGAGCATTTGCAACACGCGCGCCTTTCGCCGCAGGGGGATCGGGTAGCGCTTACCATCGACTCCGGCGTTAATGATATTTGGTCCCTGGACCTGGCTCGCGGCGTAAAGACGCGGCTTACCTTCGGCCCAACCGGTAATACTTTTCCGGTGTGGTCGCCCGACGGCAAGTGGATCGCCTACAGCTCATTGCGGTCCAACCAGGGCGGCATTTACCGTAAGCCGGCCGACGGCAGCGGGGCGGAAGAGTTGCTGGTGCCATACTCCGGTGTTCTTTTCTCTCCCACCGATTGGTCATCGGACGGCAAAACTCTGATTTATTCTCCGAATATTTTCACCCAGAAAGAAAACGGAATATGGGCTATAACCTTGGACGGGGATCGCAAGCCGCGGCAAATTCTTCCTTACGGAACCAACGGGACTCTCTCACCTGACGGGCGCTGGCTGGCGTACAACTCAGCCGAATCGGGCCGCGGGGAAATTTTTGTGGAGGCCTACGGCGGCGGCCACGGAAAATGGCAGATCTCAGCCAGTGGCGGACAGGTGCCTCATTGGAGTGCAGACGGAAAAGAGCTTTTCTATTTTGACTCCGACCAGTCGATCATCGCGGTTCCGGTCATGCAAAATGGCGGCGCGCTCGAATTCGGCGCACCGCAGACTCTCATCAAGCAGTGGACCGTTCTGACCACTCCCTTCTACGACGTTGCCAAAGATGGCAAACGCATCCTGATGGAGCAGGTCTCACAGCAGGTCAACCAGCCGGTGACCCTGATGACCAACTTCACCAGCGGACTGAAGAAGTAGAGCGCGGGTTTGGCCTCTCTTTCGACGCGCGGGCCGAAAGACCTGCATCATTTCATGTTGCGGATCAGGGATTCCAGCCCGTTCCAGGCGATCTGGACGCCGATACAGAGCAGGACGAAAGAAATGATGCGCAGAATTCCAGAAGCGGTTGCCGGCGGGACTTTTTGCTCGATCTTTTGGGCATAGGCGTAGCACAACCAAACGCTGCCGCCGAGCGCAACGATGGCCAGCGCAATGCCGAGA
>DASVWZ010000279.1:0-5493 GCA_036392935.1 Terriglobales bacterium
ATATAAGGTCCCCGCGGTTTTCTTTGTGAACAGCTCCTGCCTCGACAACCGGCAACTCGCGCTCGAGAATCTCATCGCCTACGTCTTCAACCAGTTCGGCATCGCCGCCATTCGCACCGCCGCCGCAAATAATCAAGCCGCCACAGAAACTCAAGTCAACTCGCTCGCCGATGTCTTCGCGCATTTCCTCCCGCGCACCTCCCTCGCCGGACGCAAAGCCTTCCGCCACGCTCTCATCGAAATCGCCCAAATCGACGACGCTCAACTGGCCAAACAAGCCAATCTCTATCTCACCAGCGATCAGCTCCGCGATCTCCCCAGCTTCAACATCGAGATCGGCAACCACACCTTCAGCCACGCCAACTGCCGAACGCTTTCACCATCCGATTTCGCCGAAGAGATCGACAAAAATAAAGAAGCTCTCGAAGCCATCACCGGAACCCACGTCCGTTCCTTCAGCGTGCCGTATGGCTCCTCAGCCGATCTCACTGAAAAGCTTGCGACCCACCTTAGCGATGAAGGCTGCGAAGCCATCTTCCTCGCCGAAGGCCGCGCCAACCAGGCCAGCGGCAGAAAACAAATTGACCGCGTCAGCCTCCAAGCCAGCTCCAAACCCGGCTTTTTCTCCGAGATCGAAATCCTGCCTCGTCTTCGCACTCTGGGGAACGCAAGCGCTCCGGCCGCAACTCCGCCGCCACCGTCGCTTGCCTCAGCCTCGAATGCTTCCCGGAACTCCTGGCACGTCGAAATCGATCAGGCAACCTTGGCGGAATGGTCGGTCCTGCTCGATCATTTCTCCGACGCCAACCTCTACCAGACCTGGTCGTACGGCGAAATCCGCTGGGGCAGCCAGAATCTCAGCCACATCGTTCTCAAGCGCAACCGCGAAGCCGTCGCGATCGCGCAACTGCGCATCGTCACCAAATTCAACGCTGGCATCGCTTATCTGCGCTGGGGACCTCTTTGTCACCGTCGCGGCACTGATCCTGATCCCGAAATCGCCCAGCACATCGCCCGAGCCCTGCACGATGAATACGTCGCCAAACGAGGATTGCTCCTGCAGATCCTCCCCAACGCCTTCGCCGGAACCTCGCGCGCCGCGCTCTTCGAATCGGCGTTTTCGAAATTCACGCCACAGCCCGCGACCCCCACCACTTCTTACCGAACCATGGTCGTCGACCTCGATCCACCACTCGATCAGCTCCGCAAAAATCTCGACCCCAAATGGCGCAACAAGCTCACCCAGGCCGAAAAGAAAGATTTGAAAATCACCGCCGGAACCGGCCTCGCCGAGTACCGCGCCTTCTGCCAGATGTACTACGAAATGCGCCAGCGCAAAAACTTCGACACCACCGTCGACGTCGAAGAATTTGCCCGCATCCAGCAACACCTGCCGGCAAATCACCGCATGATCACTCTGCTCTGCGAGCAAAACGGCTCACCCGTCGCCGGACTCGTCGCCTCCGCTCTGGGCGACTCCGCCATTTATCTTCTCGGCGCCACCAGCCACGACGGACTCAACGCCCGCGGCGCCTACCTGCTCCAGTGGACTTTAATTCAGCACCTTAAAGCCAGTGGCATCCGTTGGTACGACCTCGGCGGCATCAACCCCGACGACAACCCCGGCGTCTACTCCTTCAAACAAGGTCTGTCCGGCGTCGACCTCCACCACCTCCCCATGCTGACCGCCTGCGACAACCTATTGTCCTCCGCCCTCGTCACCGCCGGCCTCACCGCCAAACGCATCACCCAGGCACTCCGCCGCTCAACTTCCACCCCCTCGCCCCGAAACGAAAACAACCAAACCACATCCCCGAAGACCACCACGCTCGAGCCCGGAAACGCCACCGTTTCCACCATGAACTGAACGCCATGGACATCTCCGTAATCATCGTCGGTTGGAACGCCAAACACTACCTCGAACTCTGCCTCGATAGCCTGCTCTCTGCGCCGCCGAAGCGCTCGATGGAAATCGTCGTCGTCGACAATGCCTCGAGCGACGGCTCGGCGGAAATGATCGAGACCCAGTTCCCTCAAGTCAAGCTGATCCGAAATTCCGAAAATCTTGGCTTCTCCAAGGGCAACAACGTCGGCATTCGCCAGTGCAGCGGACGCTACATCGCTCTCGTCAATCCCGACGTCATCGTCTTTCCCGGATGCCTCGACGCCCTCGCCGATTTCCTCGAACAGAATCCGAAAGTCGGCAACGTCGGCCCGCGCGTGCTCAATCCCGATCTCACCTTGCAGAGCACCTGCCGCCGCTCGCCCACGCTCTGGAACAACTTCTGCTCGGCCACTTGCCTGGCATCGACATTCAAAAACTCTAGATTTTTCTCCGGCGAGCACATGTTCTACTTCGCCCACGATCGCGTTCTTCCCGTCGACGTCCTCGTCGGCTGCTTCTCCATGATCCGCCGCGAAGCCTTTGACTCCGTCGGCCTGCTCGATGAAAACCTCTTCATGTACGGCGACGATATCGATTGGTGCCGCCGCTGCTGGAAAGCCGGTTGGCAGGTCGTCTTCTATCCCGGCGCCAAAGCCATTCACGATCACGGAAAAATCACCGCGCCCTATCCCGTTCGCTTCGCCCTCGCGCAGCAACGCAGCGTCCTTTATTACTGGCGCAAGCATCACGGATGGCTCGGCGTCATCGGCATCCGCTGCATCATGCTCTTGCGTCATGTCATGCGGTATATGGCCAGCGTCCTCGCCGGGCCCGCTCGCAGTTCTGAAGGTGAAGTCCGCAAGCAAGTCAGTGGGGCCTGCCTCCGTGAATTGCTCTATGGCAGCGCTTCAACCCGTTCCTAACTCCTGAACCCTATGTCAAACTCACTGTCCCGGATCGCCGCGTACTATCGACGCAACGGCCTTGCCGCTACCGTCCGTCGTAGTGCGCTCTCCACCAGGCGCGCTCTTCTCAGCGGCGGCTCGGTGTTGTTTTATTGCGATCTCTCCACTCTCCGCCAACCCCCGGCTCCGTTGCCCAAGTCTTTAACCGTCGAGCGCGTCCCGACCCGCTCCCAGCTTGACCCTCGCGATCTCGAACACATCGTCAGCTTCTGGCATCCGCCTTTGGCGCTCCGCCGCATTAACCAGCGCTTCGCTGTCGGAGCTTCATTATGGCTGGCCAAGGTCGATGGCAACCTCGCCGGTTTCGGTTGGACGCTCGCCGGACGCACCGTCGAACCCCACTACTTCCGCCTCGGAGTCGGCGATGTCCACTTCTTCGACTTCCATGTCTTCCCCCAGTTCCGCGGACAAGGCATCAACCCGCTCTTGGTCACGCAAATTCTTTATCGCTTGTCGCCAGACGCCCATCGCCGCGCCTTCATCGAAGCCGCCCGCTGGAATCGCCCCCAACTGGCCTCCCTGTCGCACACGCCTTTTCAGAGCTTCGGTACCGCCAGATTAGTCACAATTTTCGGCCGTAGCGTGGTTTTTTGGGACCAAAAACCCTCCGAAAATGGGAATTCGGTCCCCGCAAAAGACCCGGTTTCTTCGCCCACGCCCGGCTCAACGGCGCTGCCGAATCTGCAGTCCTGAAACTTAACATCAATAGTTTCATGCAATTACGCATCCAACGAAATCCGCCAAACCGCCCGACGGTGGCCGGATTTGCGCCACCCATTGTGCTTTTTCCACGGTTAAACATTGTCCTGTGGTTATGTCCGTTCTTCACAGACTCCTGCGCTAAACTTGCTCTATACCTCGTAAGTTATCCCGTACTACGGGTGTGGCAAATTTTGTGTCTGGAGAGACGAGCATGGTGTGGTCCAAGGGCAAAGCGTCCCCTCAGTTTGGTTCTTGCACAAGGAGTTCAGTAATTTTCTTGTCGGTTATTTTCGGCTTCATGATCTCCGGCGGCGCCTTAGCCCATGGTTCCACGGGTGGCACCTGCCCCAGCGGAGCCAATTACCTGAATCAGTCTGGGCAGATGGTGACACTCGCCAACATGGGGATTACCAGCTGCTTCTATGTGTCAAAGGCCAATGGTTCGGATTCGAATAGCGGAACGTCGGAAAGCTCACCATGGCAGCACCTTCCCGGGACGGAAACGACCTGTACTGGAAACTGCGCCTCTGCGAACCCTGGTCCCGGTCAAGGATACATTCTGCGCGGCGGTGATACTTGGCCGAACTCGGATCTCGGCATCTATTGGCACCCCAGCTGGTCCGGCAATGCCACCAATCCTATATATATCGGTGTGGATCAAAGCTGGTACAACTCCTCAGTCTGTGGATCGGGTTGGTGCCGACCGATTTTCAATTGCCAGGGGCAAATCTGCGCTGACGTAGGAAACACCGGCAACATGTTCTTCCTGGCACAGTGGGGGAGCCACGTCGTGGTCGACAATATTGAAATGACCGGCCTGCACACCACCACCGGCCAGGCCTTTGCCTACGTGAAAGACTACGGATCGAACAACGTCTACCAGCAGCTTTACCTTCATGGCTGGAGCCATTCCTCGACCTCCAACGGCGACTGGGACAACGCCTACGTCTACTCAAGCAACAGCGGCAGCAATAGCTGCCTGCACGACAGCATCATCGACGGTTCTGACACCACGCAGGACATGCTCGTTGCGCTGTTTGCCGTTGTCCCCTGCGCCTATCGCAACTGGATCGGCTATACCACCAACGGAATGGAAGCCGTTGGTTGGAACATTCACGACAATACCTTCGGCCCGATCATGACCCCGTTCTCCGGGATCACCCATCAGAATCACCTGTTCCACTTTGGCCCGGACGCTGGACAAACTGCCGAATTCATCTACAACAACTTCATCTTCGTTACCAACCTGGGATCCGCGAGCGGTGGCGCAGTCTCGCTATGGCTGAATGGAAATGAAGGATCAAACGCGACCGCATACTCCTTCAACAACCTGATCTATGATGTCGGCCCGGGAAATATCCTAAACACCTCCGGGCACAACTCGATCGAGTACGGCGGCTACGTCATTTTTAACAACACTTTCGAATGCGGCACTGACAGCAATCCCGGTGGATGCGATTCTGGAAACGCCGCCAGTGGGCCAATGGGCACCTACGCCTCGGCCAACAACCATTACATCAACAACAACGGCAGCACTCCGGTCTACTGCTACACCACCTATAACCCCTGCACCATCACCACAAACCTGATACAAAGTATCTCCACCGCCAACGGCCAGGGCTACTCTTCGGGCAGCCTCTATCCGTTTTCACCTCAGAACGCCAATGGCGGAACGGTCGGCGCCGGCACCAACCAAACCTCGGTCTGCAACACCATCGCGGGGCTCAACGCAGCTGCGGGCGCGGCTTGCCAGAATGACACTACGTTGGGCGTGGCTGAAAACACCGCCAACCACACCGTCTCTTCCACCCGAACCCCGAACCCGCGGCCTGGCAGCGGAGCCTGGGACGCTGGGGCCTACGAATTTAGCGCAGCCGATCCGCCGCCCAATCCTCCGACCGGTCTCACGGCAGTGGTCAACTAATTCATGAAATCTGGTGG
>DASVWZ010000280.1:0-49486 GCA_036392935.1 Terriglobales bacterium
CCCTTAACCAGTCTGATTCTTAACCTGCATGGCTCCCGAACGCGAGCACCCGCGCCTCCGATAGCGGAATCGCGACCGGTTTCTCCCACTTGAACCCCGCAGCGAGCTGCTCCGCCCGCTCAAACTGTGCCCCTCCAATCAGCAAAGCCAGCCGCCCGCCAGGCGCGACCAGCCCCGCCGCTGTCGGCAACGCCTGCTCAAACCGCTCGACCGCGCGCAATGTGACCACGTCACCCCGGTCACCCACATAGCTTTCGGCCCGGCCAACGAACACCTCGACGCCCGTAAGCTTGAGGCTCCGCACCACCTCGCGCAGAAACGTCGCCTTCTTCTGGTTCGACTCGATCAGCGTCACCCGCAGCTCAGGAGCCCAGATTTTTATCGGCAGACCAGGAAACCCCGCGCCCGAGCCCAGATCGATCAGGTGCCCACTCGCGGCGGCTTGTGAACCGGGGAACAGATACTGCGCGGCAAAGATCGACTCGCCAAAATGCCGCGTCAACATCTCGTTCGGATCGCGGATGGCGGTCAGATTCACCCGCGCATTCCAACGCAGCAGCAGGTCCATATAAGAAGACACCGCCGCGATCTGCGCCTCGGTCAGCGGCGCACTCAGAAACGGCCCGAGCTCCGCGGCAATCCTCGATGCATCCATGCGCAGCCGATTGTAGATATGCGGTTGGTGACTTACAAGTGCGTCCGCACCAAAACCCCGTGCCCTAAGAATTGACATCCGCGCGCGCTCCCAAATAGGCTGGCTCTGCAGCACTCGCATCGAAGCTCATAGCGTCGCGAATTGCTATAAGATATTGGTTCCAGCCGATGAACAATTGCGTAAGCGAATGATGAAGCCTGCAAAGACCATAGCTCTGCTCGCCGTGCTGGCCGCAACCATCAGTTGCGGCGGCAACGTCAACACACCCAATCTCCTTACCGTCAGCGGCAAGTGGAGCTTTGCCCTGACCTCGTCGGTCGAGGGACAAGCGAATTACACCGGCATCGCCCAGCTTACCCAGGTCAACAACACCGTCACGGGAAAGATGGTCCTCAATAACGCTCCCTGTGCCACCACCGCAACCATCACCGGAGCGGTCAACGGCTACAACGTGACTTTTCAGATCACGGAAGGCGGTCAGGTGGTCACGCTGATTGGGACGGTCAATTCGGTCTTCGAATCGATGTCCGGAACCTACAGCGCGCCCGCGACGGGATGCCTGAGCGGGGATTCCGGCTCCTGGTCAGCCGGCGGCTAGGCGCCATCCGTGCAACAATCCGAAATGGACGATGAGTCCGCTTCGGATTCTTGAATTATTTTCCACGCGCAAACCGTGTTAACGTGCCGCCATGCATCACTTGCCATGCGGGATGGCGGCCAGCAGACCTAGACCCCACTTCGCCCCGTCCCGCCGGGCTTTGCGCTTTCCAGAACATTTTGCCCTCCGTGCGGTGACTCTCACCGAAGATTCGCGCAGCCTCGCTTAATCTGCGTTCGTGTAAGGGGCTGTTGCCGTCGCGCGGGGTATTCCGATGGTAACCCCGGAAATGTAAAAGCGTTTGGCGACTGCTGAGTGAAGTCTTAGTCTGGTCGCACTTGCGCATGCGTTAGGGAACCTCAGCTTGCGGCGCTGGCCCGAATCCCCGGCCCACTGCCGTCTTCACCGCAACGACCGAATCGAATCAGGAAAGAACGAGGACGAGATGAAACTCCGGTTTTTCGCGCTGATGGCCGTAGTGTGCATGGCCGCCGGGTTAGAGGGTCAAGTTACAACCGTCAAAGGACAAGTTGCGACCATCAAGTTTGGACTAAACATCAACTCGGTGCAGTCACTCAATGGCCAGCCGCCCGATGTATCGTTTGACAGTTACCGTTTTTGGGATGATGGCTCGCAGTGGCCGAACATCAACACCGCGCAGGGGTACTACAATTTTTCCGTCACTACCAGCTGGCTCAACATGCTGCGCCAGGCCGGCGTGACCGATGTGTTGTTCGAACTCGGCCGCACGCCACCGTGGGCTTCGACCAATCCCAGCAACTGGAACTGCGACTACTCAGGATACGGCGGGCCCGGCCAGTGCGCGCCGCCGCTCGGCCTGAATTCAAACGGCACCGGATCGAACCAGATCTGGCGCCAGTGGTGTAAAGCCGTGGGGCAATATTTTTCGCAGAACTCCGACATTTTGGTAGCGGCGTGGAGTCCGTGGAATGAGTTCACACGCCAGACCCCGTCGAATGCGTGGTCGGGAACCAATGCGCAGATGGTGCGCCTGGCGCAGGATGCGCGAGCAATTCTGCTGGGCCGCGGCACGATTACCGCGACCGGCGAAACCGCGCAGCAGGTGCTGGAGAGCGTGGGATTGAGCTCGCCGGCATATTCGCGTTACGCGGAGTCGGCGATGCTCAGCCCTTCAACCGCGGGGTGGGAAAATAATCAGGGGGAGTTTTTCCAGTATCTCGCGACGCCGGGAGCGAGCGCCGCTTCCGAAATTTTTGCCTTACATCTTTATGCCTGGTCGTCGCAAAAGGCGATGCAGCTGTACAGTTATTTCCGCCAGCAAACGAATTATCCGAATACGCCGGCGTGGAACACCGAGTCCAGTTGGTACGGCACCACTCTGGAGCAGGACGCGGGGAGCTATGTGAAGGACTTGTTCGTCGACTTGGCCGATGCGGGCGTTACACGGTCTTACTGGTACGGCTATCTGTGGTATTCGCCGCTTTACAGCGGGAACGAGTTGACCGAAGCAGGGAACGCCTGGCAGGAGGCGTTTAGCTGGTTCCATTAACCCTTCGTTGGCTGGCGCGGGTTCGGTGAGCTACCGGCGTTTAAGGGCCTCTAGCTCATCGAGGGTGCGCGGCCAGTCGGAACCTAGCAGGCGCGACAAACTGCGATCGGCGAGCACTTTTCCACCGGTCTGGCAGCGGGCGCAGTAGTTGGTTTCGTTATCGGCGTAGCGGATGCGTTGAATCTTTTCACCGCACCGCGGACAAGGCTCGCCGTAGCGCCCGTGGACCGCCATGGCTTTGCGAAAAGCCGTGACTTTCTCAGGAAACTTTTTTTCGGCTTCGGCGCGCAGGTCGTCGGTCCAGCGCGTCAGCGTGTCGCGAGTTGCGGCGTAGAGCCGATCCCATTCTTCCGGCTTAAGCTTTTGCGTCAGCGTAATTGGTGAAAGCTGGGCCGCATGCAGGATCTCGTCAGAGTAGGCGTTGCCAATGCCGCTGAGAATGCGAGGATCGGTGAGCGCGCGCTTGAGCGTGCGGTTTTCGGCGGTAAGTGCTTCACGGAATGAGTCGGGCGTGCTGGCCATGACGTCAATGCCGCCGGGATCAAGCGATTCGAGCGCTTCTTTGCCGCTCACGATGTGCAGCGACGCGCGACGTTTGGCTCCGGCTTCGGTCAGAACCAGCGATCCGTTGGGAAAATCAACGGCAGCGAGGTTGCGGCGTCCGCCGAGCTTGGCGTTGCGGTCTCGCCAGTGCAGGCGACCGGCAATCATCAGGTGAAGCACCAGCCAGAGATCGCCGTCAACCCCGATGGCGATGCGTTTTCCGATGCGCCGCAACTCGCGAACCACGCGTCCTTCGACGTCTTTAGATGACGGTTGCACCGTGCGCAGCAAAAATGGGCTGGCGATGCGAATATGCTCGATGGGCCGGCCGACGATGCGCGGCCGGAGCGCAGCGAGATAAGCGGAAATGTCGGGCAGTTCGGGCATGGTCTTCTATTGAAGGCCGCAGCGCTTAAGATAGATCATTATTCGTTATGACGGGCGTGCGCGTGGATAAATGGCTGTGGGCGGCGCGGTTTTTTAAAACGCGCAGCATGGCGGCCAAGGCTTGCGAGCTCGGAAGAATCCAGTCGAATAAACAACGCGTGAAACCCGCGCGGGACGTGCGTGTCGGCGATACCTTACACATCGCGACCCCCGGCGGCGATTTCGAAGTGGAAGTTCTATTGCTGAGCGAAGAGCGCGGGCCGGCGACGGTGGCGCAGACGCTCTATCGCGAGACGGAAGCCAGCCGCGAAGCGCGTCAAAAGCTGGCCGAGGCGCGCAAAGCAGCGATGGATTTTACTCCCGCGCCAATGGGACGGCCTTCGAAGCGCGACCGGCGGAGAATTCGCGAATTTCGTGGTGAGTTCTAGCCAGACACGGTTTGGCCGGCGACCAGTCTCCGAAGAATCCTCTAGAGTCCTTAGATAACATCCGCTGAAACCAGCCTCCATAGCCATGTTTGGGGCAACCGCGTTCTGGTCCTTCACATCGCACGCGAAAACCTCAAGGCAAAAGGTGGATAAATTTGAAACGTACGCTTCAATTCGTAGTCATTTTCTTAATTCCTTGCTGCTCGGTTGCATGGACGCAATCAAGTCAACTCGAGCAAGCAGTAACGCTGGAAAAAGACGCGTTAATCGATCTGAATTTCGGAATTCAACAAACACCTGACATGCCGCAGGCGCAAACTCTCGGCGCGCAGGCCGAGCGAGAAGAAGGCCAATATGTGGTGAAGCTTTCGTGGAATGCGAGCACGTCGCCGGACGTGGTTGGGTACGACGTGTTTCGCGGGAAGAACCCGGGCGGTCCATATAACCAATTGAACTCGAGTCCGCATAAGACGACCAGCTATAAAGACCGCCACGTCAGCGACGGCGAAACTTATTACTACGTGGTGAAGGCAGTCAATTCGAACGGCGTGGAGAGCACGTTTTCGAACCAGGCACAGGCGTCGATTCCTTAGTTAGCGATCACCAAATCGCGCCCGGTTGTCCAGCGATTCGCCACGACCACATAAGAAATGATGTTGCGGTCAGGTCGATGGCCGGCTCGGTGGTGGTGTAGGACTGCATGTTGTCGCGGTAAACGGCGAATTGCGAGCGATTGTAGTTGCCGTCGTTGCCGTTGAAAATTTTGAAGGTATCGACGCCGTTGGCGGGGCAGAGATTCATTCCCGGCAAAGTGCCAGAGCTGGCGCCACTCGCGGGGCCTTCGGTCGATGCGCCCCACAGGATCGGCGTGCCACCGTCGGTTCCGTTCAGAGCACCGGCGAGGTTGGCGACCTGGTGCTGAATGCAGTTGGGGAAAGTGGTGCCGTCGCCGACGATGAAAGACGACCCCCAGGAGTTGGCGCCAAGAATGTTCCCGAGCCATTGCTGCGAGTAGCGGTCGTATTTCGGCGACTTGGTCAGATAATAAAGTTCGCTGGCCATGACGGCAATGCCCGCGCCGTGGGAGGTGGTGTCGCCATCCTGCCAGGGAACGCCGAAACCCCAAGCGTCGGTGGCGGATTGAGTGATGGCAACTCCCATCTGATTCTCGAGCGCCTTGAGCACGGTCGCCTGATTTACCGCCAATCCGGACGGGTCGCCAGCCTGGCCGAGCGCGCGATAAAGCTCGAAGTGGGCGAGACCACTGACGTCGTAGAGGTTTAGCGTGTCTTGGTTGCCAGTGTCGAAAATCTTGGTGATGTAGTTTCGCGCGTGCTGCGCGGCGGCGGTCAGATAAGTTTTCGGATCGGTAACAGGCAGCCCTTTCGGCATGTCGCCCTGCGCGCCAGCCAGCGCGAAATAAAGTTCGGTGGCGCCGAGTTCCATATCATCGTCCCAGACATTTTCGGGGTAGCCGTCAAAGGGCATGATCGTGAGCAGGCAGCCGGATTTGCAGCTACCGCTGTTGACGGTTTTAGCGGGGTCGGACAGGGAAGTGTCGGCGAGAGAAAAAATATCTTCGGCGTTGCGCAGGGCTTGCGCGGCGGTCGCGGGATTGGTTTCGCGATAAAGCTGGTAGTAAACGGCGAAATCTGCGGCGAGGCGTCCGGCAAGATTCGGGCTGATGGGCGAGCCGGCCGGGGCGGCGATAAAGCCGGGAGCGTAGCAGATGAATTCGTAATCGGCGGTGCAGTGTTTGTAATCGTCGGCGGCCTGGGGGAGGGTCCAGATGTCGTATTCGGTTTCGAGATCGGGAAAATGCTGCCAGTCCTGGCTGTTGTCAATCTGGTAGTAAAGCGTTTTGGTTTGGTCGTCCCACATGCGCATCAGCCAATCGCAGCCAAATTGGGCTTCGGCGGTGAAATCAGAAGATGTTGGCGCACCAGACGCATTGCCGGAGTAAGAAACAGACACGGGCGGCGCAGCAGGGCTGGATGGCGCTCCGGGTCCCATCTGGTTGGGGAAATCGCGGACTCCGATTTCCATCAGCGCAGTCGCGTAGGTGACGGTTTCGACGTATTTCATGTAGTCGCCGGCATCCCACCATCCGCCGTCAGCGTTGATTACCGCGCCGGTCGGGTCGAGGGGCTTGCCATTGGTCGCGATCAGGTCGTTCGAGTTGAGCGGGGGAGTTGAGTTGATTGTCGTGCGCGAGTCGTGCAGATGGCCGGGAGCGGAGCGAAGCGCGTTGGGGATGTAAGCGGGGCCATCGCGTTCGGTTTCGTAGAACCAGAGTGTGTTGAGCAGAAAACCCGGGTAAAGGACGTCGGGCGTGTCGACGGCAAATGGCGGGGAAGCGGTTGTGCCCGCTGTAATGGTGTAAATGTCCCCACCGGAGACAGAAAAGTCGAGCGGATAAATGTTGTAGGCGAGAGTTGCACTGTTACTCCAGATGCCAAGCTGAGGGCCGGCGGCGCCGGAGAAGACGGTGTTGCCGGCGGAGTCCAGGACTTTAAATTTCGCGCCAGATGTATCTGCGGTGGACATGAGGTACGCGCGGAAAGGGCCGTGCGCCGTTTCATATCCCGCCTGGTTTACGCGGATGTAGGAGGCGGCGGATGCAGCGCCGGGGTGCAGAAATGAAGCGAGGAGAAAGATCAGGGTCAGAATTTCGTGGCCGTGGGCACGGCGGGCTGGGAGCATAGAGTACCTCGGCGGCAATATTAAACGCATTTATTAATACGTATGAATACCGCCATTCGGCATGAAAGCTTATCGCAATTTGGTGGGATTTGCCAGTCAGATTTTGGATTTAATGTTTGAGTTGGCGCGTCCAGCTTCGGGTCAGGAGGCCTTTGGAACGAAGGTGCGATTTGGGCCTTCGCTGGATTGGCGGTCGCGAGGAAACTCGTGAGCCGGGGCTTCGACGTGGGGGTCGAAGGACGTGGCGGAGAACCAGCGCAGAATGATGATGACGGCGAAGATCCACCACAGGGGCCAGGTTTTTTCAAGGAACAAGATCATGATCGTGTTTATCCGTCCACATACACTACTAATACTATAGACATACTTCTTTATCAGAAACAAGGGGAATATTCAATTCCGAGCGGGCATTGTGCCGGCGAACAAGATGGGTGCGCCGGAGCGGTAATATGGCTATTCCCGGCGGACCATATGGCGGCTGCAGCGTCACCATCCCAAAGACGGATCGGATTTGCGTTTGCCGCCCTGATCCTCGTGTTGATTCTGCTGCTGTGGCGACCCGCGTCAGAGCACCTGCGGGCGGCCGGGCTGCTGATGCGCATTCAAGACTCTGAACATCCGGGCTGGTTGGCGGAGCGCGAGGCGTACCGGGTCAGCGAATCGGCGACGGAAGTGGCGACCCAGGCAGGGCTGATCCGCGCACGGTTGTATGCGCCGGAGGGTTTGAGCGACGCACCGGGCATGGTGATCGTACACGGCGTGCACCGGTTGGGGATCGAAGAGCCGCGACTGGTGGCTTTTGCGCGGGCGATGGCCGCGGGTGGCGTACAAGTACTGACGCCGGAGTTGGCGTCGCTGGCTGACTACAGAGTTGAACCAGGCGCGATCGCCCTCATCGGCGACTCGGCGCGTAGCTTTGCCGAATCGCTTCATCAAAAAGTCGGGGTGTTGGGAATCAGCTTCGGCGGAGGGCTGGCGCTGCTGGCGGCGGCGGACCTGCAGTATGCACGCTACATACGGTTTGTAATGACCGTAGGAGCGCATGATGATTTGGGGCGAGTGACAGAATTTTTTGTCACCAACCGGATTGAGCGACCAGACCGGAGTGTGGCGCAGATGAAAGCGAACGACTACGGACCTTTGGTGCTGATTTACTCGCATGCGGAAGATTTTTTTCCGCCCGCGGATGTTCCGAGGGCGCGGAATGCGCTGCGCTTGTTGCTGTGGGAACAGCCGGACGAATCGAAAAAAGAAGCCGGCGCCTTGAGCGAGTCATCACAGCACGAAATGGATTTGATATATAAGGGCGACAAACAGGCGCTCGCCGGCGAGATGCAACAGGTAGTAGAGCGGCATCAGCCGGAGATGGCGGCGGTTTCGCCGCATGGGCATCTGGCGGCTTTGCAGGTGCCGGTTTTTCTTCTGCACGGTGCCGGAGACAACGTCATTCCGCCGACGGAGCTGCTATGGCTCGAACACGAAGTGCCGCACGATAAGTTGCGGGCGGCACTGGTCAGCCCGGCGATCAGCCATGCGTCGATGGAAGACACTTTCCCATTCGTGGACCGGTTGCGGCTAGTGGATTTCATGGCCAAGGTTCTCGAAGCAGCGGATGATCGCCAAGCCGTGCCAGCGCAATGATGAAAGTTGACCGAACGCGACCGGCCGTTCTTGCAGGCGCGGCCGAATCGCGGTCTACTGTTAGGCGAAGGATTTTGTGTTTACGGAGTTCGAAGTATGAAAAGGGTTATCGCGATCTTGGTTTTACTCTTCGCGGGTGTCTGTGCCATGCAGGCGCAGGATGTCTCCGGCGATTGGCAGGGAACGTTGAACACCGGGCTGGGTGAGTTGCGACTGGTGTTGCACATTACTAAGGCCGCCGATGGCACACTGAAAGCGACCATGGACAGCGTTGATCAGGGAGCGAACGGTATTCCGATCAAGTCGATTGCGTTGCAAAATTCGAAACTGAACCTCGATGTGCAGGCGGTCCATGGCACGTATGAAGGCACCGTAAATCAAAGATGCGACTGAGATCGATGGGACGTGGTCGCAGGGAAGGCCGATGGCGCTGAATTTCACGCGCGCCCTTGCGGGAGCGTCGAAGCCCGAACCCAAGCCGGCGCCACCGTCGGACATCGATGGCGCATGGATGGGCACGCTCGACATTGGCGCGATGCGGCTGCGCGTGGTCTTTCACATTACGAACACAGGTGACGGGTTGACTGGCACCATGGACAGTCCGGACCAGGGAATGAAAGGAATGCCGGTAACGTCGGTAGCGCGGTCTGATATGAATCTGAAGATCGAGGCGCGGCAGATCGGCGGGGAATTCAACGGAAAGATCAGCAAGGATCTCGGCTCGCTCGACGGCACATGGACACAGAATGGAGGAACGCTGCCGCTGGTGCTGAAACGGGTGAAGGATCAAAGCGAGCTGGAGCGGCGACGGCCGCAGAATCCGGTGAAGCCGTATCCGTATCATGAGGAGGATGTTTCGTACGAGAATAAGGCGCAGAACGTAATGCTCGCGGCCACTCTCACCGTTCCGCAGGGCAAGGGACCGTTTCGCGCCGCGTTACTGATCACGGGATCGGGGCCGCAGGATCGGGATGAGACCCTGCTGGGACACAAGCCTTTTCTGGTGTTGTCTGATTATCTGACGCGAAACGGGGTTGCGGTGTTGCGAGCAGATGATCGTGGCACAGCGAAATCGACGGGCGTGTTTGCAAGTGCGACCACGGCTGATTTTGCGACCGATGCGGAAGCAGGTGTGGCATATCTCAAGACGAGGAGTGAGGTCGATCCGCATAAGATTGGATTGATCGGGCACAGCGAAGGCGGCATTATTGCAGCGATGGTTGCGGCACGAAACCCCGATCTGGCATTCATCGTGATGATGGCCGGGACCGGCGTGCCGGGGGATGAAATTCTGATGGAGCAGGCGCAGGCGATCGAGAGAATTCTCGGCAAGAGTCCTGAGGAAATACAAGAAGATCTCACCGAGGAACGCGAGATGCTGTCGCTGGTCGAAAATCAGAAGGACGAAGCGGTGCTCGATAAAGAGTTGCGGGCAAAGATGGGCGGCAAAATCCCGGAGGCACGGGTGGGCATGCAGATCGCGCAGGTGACTTCGCCGTGGTTCCGATACTTTATTTCTTACGACCCGGCGACGGCGCTGCGGAAAGTGAGATGTCCGGTGCTGGCGATGATCGGCGAAAAAGATGTGCAGGTACCTCCCGAGGAAAATCTGCCGGCCATTCGCAGAGCCCTCGCGGAGGGTGGCAACCAGCATTTTGAGGTAGTTGAAATGCCAGGGTTGAATCATCTATTTCAGACTGCGCCGACTGGAGCGCCCAGCGAGTACGCAGAGATTGAAGAGACGATTTCGCCGACTGCGTTGCAGAAAATATCGACTTGGATTTTGCAACAATAGTTTGAGGGGGAAGATTGCTTCCGTTTGCAGGCATTCCGAGTTTTGCGCGGTCGCCACTGGGGTCGCTGGATTCCGACTGGCATGCGGATGTGGGTGTTCTCGGCGTTCCGTTTGACATTGCGCTAGGGTTTCGCCCAGGAGCGCGGTTTGCGCCGCGTGCGATCCGCGAGGCAAGCCTGCGCTTCAGCCTCCCGCCTGGCGGGTTTTATGATCTGCGTGAAAAGCGCGCGCGGCTAAAAGGGCTGGAATTGCGCGACGCCGGCGATGTGGACGTACCCAGCCTCGAACCGCAACTGGCGCGGGAGCGGATTGAAGAGGCTGCGCGGCAACTGCGAGCACGAGTGAAATTGCCGATTTTTCTGGGTGGCGACCACAGCATCACGCATCCGGTGCTGCGAGCGTTTGCCGGGGAAGATGAGTTTTATGTCGTGCAGATTGACGCGCACCTCGACTTCACGAATGAACGCGACGGCACGCGATATTCGAATTCGAGCGCATTCCGGCGCGCGACCGAAGATTTGCCGAACCTGAAGCAAATCACCACCGTCGGCTTGCGCGGATTTCGTTTCGATCATGAAGCGGTGGATGCGGCGCTCAAGCGCGGACATCTGCTGATCCCCATCTGGGAGATGGATGATCTTGACCACGTGATCCGGCATCTGCCGAACGGCAAGCGCGTTTACCTGTCGTTCGATGTCGATGCGCTGGATCCGAGCGTGTTTCCCGCGACGTCGAGCCCAGAGGTTGAGGGACTTTCTTATGCGCAGGTCATGCGTTTGATTCAGGGCACCTGCGAACGAAATACGCTGATCGGATTCGACGTGGTCGAAATGACGCCTCACCTCGATGCCAGCGGCAACAGCGCGCTGCTGGCGGCGCGGCTGATCATGGAGACGATTATGGCCGTGTTTCCGTAAGGCCGCGATCGCCAATGCAACCCGGGAGATTCGGATTTCCACAGCGGATCTTCGTTCATCTATCACAAACAAAGACAGCGCGGCATGGTAAGACTTCGATAAGTTTGCCATGGCGACGACTTCGATTCCGAGAACCTATACAACTCCCGGAGCGCATCTGCGGGCGCTGCTCTGGATTTCGCGGGTGCAGGCCCGAGTAATGAAATATTTCCGCGAGCGCCGGCATCGATGGCTGGCGGAGGAATTTGGGGATTGCCAAACCGTCATCGACATCGGAGGAAGAGAATCGATGTGGCAGACGGTGAATCTTTCGCCGCGGGTCACACTGGTCAATCCTGAGGCGGGAAAAGCGGAAAGAGCCGGTTTTCGCTGCGTCGAAGGCGATGGGCGCAGGCTGGATTTTACGGACGGGTGGTTTGATCTGGCGTTTGCCAATTCGGTGATTGAACACGTCGGAACGTTGGAGGATCAACGGCAGTTCGCACGGGAAATGATGCGCGTGGGCGGAAGAATTTATTGCCAGACGCCGAACCGCTGGTTTCCGGTGGAGTTTCATTATTTGGGCGTGTTGGTGCATTGGTTGCCGCGAAGTTGCTTCACGTACCGCGTACATCGCTATTTCACGCTGCGCGGAGTGCTTGGGAAACCGAACCGCGAGCAATCGCTCGAACTGCGAAGCTCGATCCGGTTGCTTTCGCGGCGGGAACTGCGAAAGCTTTTTCCTGGATGCAGGATTCGCGCGGAACGGGTTCTTGGCTGGCCGAAGTCATACATCGTTTGGCGATAAGCGGCAATTAACCGTGGCCGTTGCCGCCGGCTTTGCTGCGCAGATGCATGGTACGGCGGATGGCGGGCAAAAGAGCTTCGAAGGCTAAAATCACGGCATTCAGACGCTCGGCTTCCGATTGCATGGCGAGCAAGTTCTGCTTGAAGTCGAGATCAAGCGGCAGCGGCGCGGTCAGGTGAAAGGAAAGTTGGCGCTCGTCGATTTCTTCCGCCGATTCGGCGTGCGATCCGGCAAGCTTCATGATTTCGCCGTGTAAGTTGAGCGCGTGCTTAATCTGATCGGCGGTTGGGCGAGCGGCTTCATCTTCCAGATAGAAAACATCAGCCTGCAGGAACGCGCGGTCCTGGTTGACCTGCATGACTTCGAAACGGCGACGGCCTTCGGTGGAAATATCCATGCGGCCGTCGTCGTATTTCTTTGTGACCTCGAGGATGGCGGCAGTGCAACCAATTTCGGCTAATCCGCCGTCTTTGGTGCGGACGACGCCGAAGGGTTCATTCTGAACGAGGCATTCGGAGATCATCTCGCGGTAGCGCGGCTCGAAAATATGCAGCGGCAATGCGGCGCCGGGAAACAGCACCAGGTCGAGCGGAAATAACGGCAGCAGAGAACTCAACGAAGCGCGACCTTTAGTGAGATGAAATCCACATTTGAATTCTACATGCTTGACTTGTTGGCGCTGCGCGGCATACAAGCACGAGATGGAACTTTCCGGGAAGGTCGCGGTGATTACGGGCGCTTCGATGGGCATCGGCGAGGCGATTGCGAAGCTATTTGTGGAGCGCGGCGCAAGTGTGGTTTTGCTTTCCCGTGATCAGGGACGAGTGGAAGCGGCGCGGCAAAGGATTGGGCGAACTGACCAAACGATGGCGATGGCTTGCGATGTGCGCGATCGCAAGCAGATCAATCAGGCGATTGCGGTGACGGTCGAGCGGTTTCGGCGGATCGACATATGGGTGAACAACGCCGGTCATGGAATTTATGGCGAGGTTGCGGACGTCGATATGGCGGATGTGCGAAGGACGTTCGACACGAATTTCCTCGGGACGGTCGAAGCCATGCAAGCGGTGATTCCGACGATGAAGCGGCAAGGCAGCGGAACGATCATCAACATTTCGAGCGTCGCGGGACATATTCCGATTCCGTATCACGCGCTTTATAGCGCGACGAAGTTCGCGATGAATGCAGTGGGCAAAGCGGCGCGAGTGGAATTGAAGAGCGCCAGAATCAATGTGCTGACGGTTTGTCCGGGATATGTGCGGACGGACTTTTCGGCGAATGCGATCCGCGCCGGCAACGACACAAAGCAAGTGCGGCCAGCGCAAGTGCGTGGAATTACTGCGGAGCGAGTTGCGAAGGCGACGCTGCAAGGATATTTGCGCGGGAAGCGCGAAGTGATTGTGCCGTGGACGATGATTCCAGTGGTGAAGATTTATCAGCTGTTTCCGGGGATTGTCGAGCGCGCGATGGTGAAGATGGCGCGAAAAAGAAATTGATCGGCGGTTACTTCAATTCGTCGAGCATGGCGGTCATTTCGGACTGGGCGTGGGAGTTGCCGGTGCGGCGGGCGGAGCCGATGCCATCGACGAGCATGCGCTTGGCTTCGTCGGTACGGCCGGCGGAAGCGAGAGTTTGCGCGGCCATGAAATATCCGGGCGTGTAGTCGGGGTTGGATTTCAGCAGGGTTCCGAACTCTTCGAGGGCGCGGGTGACGTCGCCGGATTTGGAATATTCCATGGCGAGTCCGTAACGCGCGAAGGGGTCGGTCGGATTTTCGGAAAGAATTTCGTTCAGGGCGGCGATACGGTCCATAAAAAAGTTATTAGTCGTTAGTGATTAGTCGTCAGTCATCAGTCATCAGTCATCAGTCATCAGTCAAGGGCGACCGCTTGAAACAGGATCAGGCGCGTTAGCCTCATGGTCGTCAACGATTTCCCGGTTGCTTACTTTACACCTCGACCGCCGGTGTTCCATCCCGCGGACGCTGGACCTCAAAACCAGATCGCCAGATACTGGCTCCGGTCGCCATATCGCGCAGCTGACCACTGCTTCGAGGGTAGCTGCCTCGCCAGCTGGTTAAGAATTGTTCTTAGCGTTACATTGCTCACCGACAAGGAAACCTTCGGCCCTGAGACCCCAGCGAGCGACATCTTGCCCGTTTCGAGATCGCGCCTGGTTACGCCGTTGTCCGCCAACCATCGACGAAACTCCGGTAGGCGCCCTATCGCCTCGGACGCTTCGGCTGGTGAAGCGTTCGCAATTGAAAATGACGAGATTCTCTGGTCCAGGACGCTCGCTCCACCCCCCTGGCGAAGATCGTACACACCATCCTGAAGGGCCCAGACGGAGGCTGCCGGGCAGAACTGGGTCGTGACCGCGATTGTAAAAAGGCAAATCACTTTTCTGACCATGCGAAGCTCCTCAATGCTTTCCCGTAGGTCGCGGCTCGGTTTAATGAGCCTTTTCCTGCAGCCTCTGTAGGTCGCTTTGCAGCGCCGAGCGGACCGCGTCAAGGGGTTCGCCAGCGATAGCCTTCTGCAACTCGGGGACCGCCGTTTGGTTACCCAATGCCACTAGAGCATGGCTGGCCAACATTCTGATATGCGGTTCCGGGTCTCTCAGCGAAGTTATGAGGGCGGTAAGTATCTTGCGAGCATCGGCGTCTGATACACCCTGGAAGCGGACTATCTCTGAGATCGCCTGCTCTCGCGAGCCTAAATCTGGAGCGGATAACAAGAATTTTTCCGTGGTCGACAGGCAACCCTCGTTGTTCGTATCTAGAGTGTACTTGGCCGCATACATCCTAAGACGCCCGGACGTGCCTGCGTCGTTGCAGGCCTGCCGCAACATCGCCACCCCTTTCGCGTTGCCCAGTAGGGCGAGGGCAAGCGCCATGTTGATTTGGGTCTCGCGGTCTTTCTCGTTGGCAGCGGCGTCCTCGATCGCGCCGATCGCGTTGCTAGCCTTGTCTTCTGCGAGAACCAAGGCCGCGTCGGAGCGTATCTCCGGATCGGGGTGTTGCAGAGCAGCCACCAGGGACGCCTCGGTCAGGTGTATGTTTCGATCTTGCAACGACTGCCTCCAGGTCACGAAGTGGCCAGAGCTGCTCGGACCTGCCTGTCCCGGGGCGGAGCCTTGCGAGAATGTGCATTTGAACAACAAGGGCACAAGGATAATCAGAGCTGCCGTGCGATTGAACACCTGCATTCGGGTTGCCTCCGGAGTCCTTAGTTCTTAGAAACTGTTACGTTCGTCACGGGCGTGCCGTCTTGCTGCCCTAGGGTGAACGTGCGGGTGATGACGTGACTACCCACTTGCTGGTTGTCCCAGAAATATGTCTGAGAGCATTCTACAACGCAGCTGTTAAGGCCCGAGCCGCTCAGGTCACTGTTGGCGTCCGTCGCGATATGTTGGTCGTAGAACGTGTTTTCCTGCGGCGCGAACTGAGGGCCAAACTTCGTGTCCTGCCCGTTCACGTCGACATGTGCCTGTCCGCCAGCCCCGACAACAAATCCGCTCGCCGAGGTGACACAGATGTCCCAATTCGTCGGACAGCTGCTGCTGGTCTGTACGACCGCCTCGGAGAGCTGGTCGCCGTCGTAGTCCTGGCCGACGGGGCCTACCCCCATCGTCGCAACCTCTCCGATCCCAGTCTTCAGTGCAGGGAACAGATAGTTCTGCAGGCCCAGGGCTGTCTGTGCAACGGTCGTCGTCGAGGTTGGCCCCTGGGGACCACACTCTTGCGCTGGTTGTCCCTCCCTGCTGGCGTCGAAGGCTAAGTCGCTGGAGGGGATAGAACTGCCATTTTTTCCGAGAGTGGTTAAGAACACGTCATACGTCCACCGCCCGTCCTTGGACTCACCATCCTTCGGATCGGGGTTCAGCGCGCCGCGATAGTGGAACAGGTTGCCGAACTGGTCCAGCCGCCATACTTCCTTATACCGCAGGCCGATCGAATAGACCCCCAGCTCCGGAAGACGATGTAACTCGTTCGGCTGCGAGACTCCGTCGTGGTTCTCATCAATCCACAGCAGCAGGTGTGAGAACACCCCATCCCGATGGTCGATGATCCCGTCTCCGTTTCCGCCATTCTCCGGTTTATCGAACTCCGCAAGGGCGCGGTAACCATTCTTGCAGACGTTGGCGCCATCCGGGCAGGGCGCCTGCGCGGTAAAGTTGCCAAACAGTTCCTTGCCGTTGTCGATCTCCCGTCGTGATTGCGGTCAAGGGCAAGAAACGCGTTGCCAGAGGTCGCTGCCGTCCACGCGATCTGCACGGGCTTCCCATCGCCCTTAATGTCGAAAACGACGCCGTCTTCCGCCGAGGTCAGGTTAAAACCCCCGCCTGTGGTGTCGATGATTATAGGCGTATCAGATGATACGCACTCACAACCGTTCCATACATAGCCCGGTGGGCACTGTGGAACCGCCAAGGCACCTATTGGAAGAATGAAAGCGGCGATTATGGAAATCGCGAGCCAACAGGGCACGCTCACTGCGCCGCTGCACGACCTTGTTTTCCTTCGCATCTGATCACCTCACGCTAATCCACGTGCCACGGCGAGGGTCGCCTTTTGCGTTTGGCCTCGCAGCTTGCGTGCCATCGAGCAGCGCAATAGTCTTCCCCCTCCGCCGTGAGTCAAGCGAAAAGTTATTCTGTTACGAAATCCGAACAAACGTTCCGTAATGTCTTACGGGCCTCCGGCGTGACGTCTTGATCCGAAACAAGGTCCGCGTTGAGCAGTTGCCGCGTTAAGCATATTCCTCGGGGCTAAAGACCTCGGAATGACAATGGAGAGGGATGGTTGCGGCACAGGTGAGGCCGTACCCTCCCGATGTGAGTTGTCGTTCTGTACGTAAGCGTGAGCGGCTCCTGCTCATTAGCACTGCGCGCGAGGTCCTCCATTCGGTCGCTTCGTCGCTTGCCTCCTTGCTCTCTCAGGGCAGGCTCTCCGTCCGCGAAGAAAAGCGCGGACGTTCGGGATGACGTCACGTCAGAACATGAGGAAGTAAGAATCTTTTTGGAACTTTATTGCGGGAGGTTGAGGCGCTTCATGAGGTCGATGAAGCGGGGGTCGGAGCGCAACGGATCGAGCGTGGGATAACGCACGAGAGTGGACAGCGCACTGTCACCCAAGTCGTAGGATTTATTGAGATATTCGAAGGCGCGGTCGCGGTCTCCGTTGACTGCATAGGCATCCGCTATGATCGCGGAACGGCCGGCCTGTTGCTCTGGGATTTGCAAAACCAGATCAATGTAGCCCTTGCCGTCGAGAGACACCGGGGTAGTCGGAAAATCGAAAAACTTCTTCATCTCCGGAACGGCTTCGGCGAAGCGCTTTTCGGTGATAAGCAGTTCGGCGTAACGCAGGTGCCCCGGACCGAAATTGGGGTCGCGCTCGAGAACCTTCTGAAACTGGGCGTGAGCATCGGGATAGCGCCGCTCAAGGGTTAGAAACCAACCGTAGTTGGCGTTGACAATGGATGAAAGGGGATCGAGCGAGATGGCGGCGCGAAATTCCTGCTCGGCCTCAGCCAGGCGATTCATGGGGACCAGCACGGAGAAGGCGTAGAAGTAGTGCGTGGCCGCACCATTGGGATTCAGCTCGAGGGCGCGTTTGAATTCTGCCTCAGCGTCGGACCACTTGTGGCTAAAGGCCAGCACCGCGGCATAAGAGGTGTGCGCTTGCGGCAGGGAGCTGTCGAGTTCGAGCGCCTTGCGGGCAGCTTCATCGGCCAGCGCCATAGCCTGCTTGGAACTGAGATTGATGTAGTTGGGCGCGACGAAGTAAGTGTCTGCCAGACCAGCATAGGCCAGCGCGTAATTGGGATCGGCGGCGATGGCCTCTTTGAACAGGTCGATGCTTTTGTTCAGACCATCCCTGGTGCGGCCGTACCAGAGCTGGCGGCCTTCGAGATAGAGACGATAGGCTTCGGGGTTGGTGGTTCCGGCCTGGCCGAGGCGCTGCTGCTGCTCGCCGGTGACCTGGATGCGCAGGCGATTGGAGATGTCGCGGGTGATGTCGCCCTGGACCTGAGTGATGTCGGAGGGTCCACGGTCGTAATGTGAGCCCCAAATCTCGGAGCCGTCGGCGGTGTTGACGAGATCGGCGTCGACGGCAATGTGGTCTTCGTGGTGGACGATGCGTCCGGTGAGTACGGCACTGACGCCGAGAGCCTGGCCGATTTTTTGCGGATCGTCTTCTTTGCCCTTGTAGCGAAAGACGGTGCTGCGGGCGAGGACTTTGAGATTGGGCAATTGAGAAAGCGTGCCGATGAGGCTTTCGGTCAGGCCGTCACTGAGGTAGTCGTTATTGGGATCGCCGGTGGCGTTGACGAAGGGCAAAACGGCAATGGAGTCGATTTTGTTGGAGGGGGATTTGGTTTTGAAAAAGTAGGCGCCGGCGGCTGCGGCGATTAGAACCACGGCGGCGATGCCGGCGATGAGATATTTGCGCGTGGGGCCTGGGGCCGCGATGGCGGTTATGGATGCGGAGCTTGGGACGGCAGGAGTGGAGCTCAACATGGCTCCAACGGTGATTGCTGGGACATCTGCGATTTCAGCGGCGGCGCTTTGAATGGCGGCACTTTGGGCCGCAGCGCTTTGAATCGATGACGACCGGCCGGAATCGAGATCGCGCTTGAGGCGGGTGAGATCGGTGCGAAGATCGGCGGCGCTCTGATAGCGGAGATTGCGATCTTTTTCGAGGGCTTTATTGACGATGCGGTCGAGTTCGACGGGCGCATCGGGATTGAGGCGCGAAGGCGGCGCAGGCGCGGCGTTGAGGATCGCCATGAAAATGTCGGTGGAACTGCCTCCGCGAAAGGGAAGCGTGGCGGTGGCCATTTCGTAGAGGACGGCGCCGAAGGAAAAAAGATCGCTGCGGGCGTCGACTTCTTTGGCGCGGGCCTGCTCGGGCGACATGTAAGAGACGGTGCCCATGGTCGATCCGGGGCTGGTGAGGTGCTGATCGAAAGTTTGCGTGGCCTGCGCCGAGCCGGAGGCAGCCCCGGGCAGCGCTTTGGCGAGGCCGAAGTCGAGGATTTTGGCGTGTCCGCGCTTGGTGACGAAAATGTTTGCGGGCTTGATGTCGCGATGCACGATGCCTTGGGAGTGCGCGGCGTCGAGTCCGTCGGCAATTTCAATGGCGAGGGCGAGCAGAGTTTCGTTTTCGAGCGGCTTGGCGGCGATGAGGTGCTTGAGGGTAACGCCGTCGAGGAACTCCATGGCGATGAACGTCTGGTCGCCCTGCTTGCCGATCTCATGGATGGTGCAGATGTTGGGGTGGTTCAGAGCGGACGCGGCGCGGGCTTCGCGGCGGAAGCGCTCGAGGGCCTGGGGGTCGCGGGAAAGATCGTCGGGAAGGAATTTGAGGGCGACGAAGCGGCCGAGTTCAAGGTCTTCGGCTTTGTAGACCACGCCCATGCCACCTCCGCCGAGCTTTTCGACGATTTTGTAGTGCGAGATGGTCTGGTCGATCATGCTGTGTTTCTGAAGGCCGCAGACGACGATTCAGTTTAAGGAGTGGGCGGGAGGGAGTCAATGCGAAGAGGCGCATGGGCTGGGATCTCGCGGTTGTCACTCGTGATATTTTGGCAGCCCGCAATGGACGCATTTCCGGGCAAGGAAACTCAGGTTATACCACCAGGTCGCTGAGAACCATTCTCCACAACGCGGGCACCGCCAGAGCTGGAGACGAATCACGAAAAACACAGAGAGCCCAAACCACAGGACTAAAACGGCCGAAGCAGGGCTGCTGGTGTGAAAAAGTTTGTCCGAGACAAATGCGGTCAATGCGACAACTGGAAGGTAGGTAAGAAAGATGAAAATGACCGTGTTTCTGAGCCGCTTATATTGCTTCCAGCTTTGCTCGTAGCCCGCCATCGCCGATTTCCAAGACCTGACGGCCCTCACATGGGGTGCATGCTGCGGGTGGCGTAGTCGGCGAGGCTGAGGGTCAAAAGAATGATCAGCCAGAAGACGGCGGCCACGATCACGACGCGGTCGAGCTTCTCGCTGGTGTATTTGACATGCATAAAGAAGAGAACCACGAGCAGGGCTTTGAAGGTAGCGATGACGAGGGCGACGATGGTGTTGAAGGGACCGAGGTCGAGGAATGAGACGCCGGCGGTGACGACGGTCAGGACCATCAGGGTCAGCCAGATGGTGACGTTCAGCTTGTTCGAACTAATGTGTTCATGCTGCGACATGGCTCACCTCTAATCCCCTCTACCCCAGTCTGTGACGGTCGATCAGATATAAAAGCGGGAACAGGTAAATCCAGACGATATCGACGAAATGCCAGTAAAGGCCGGCGATTTCGACGGGCGTGTGATATTCGGGACCGTACTTACCCTTCCAGGCGTAAAACGTGATGAACGAAAAGATGCCGATGCCAATGACCATGTGCAGGGCGTGCAGTCCGGTCATGGCGAAGTAGAGCGAGAAATAAATCTGCTCGTGCGAGGGAACAATGTGGAGCTCGGGATAGGCGCGCTGGATGTCGCTGGCGTCGAAGTTGGGGCCGGGGATGTGGTGCTCTTCGAACTTCTGATACCACTCGACGCCTTTGATGCCGAGGAAGGCGAATCCGAAGACGAGCGTGAGCAGCATTAAGACGATGAGAAGTTTGCGCTTGCCGAGCTGGGCGGCACGAACGCCCATGGCGACGGTCAAGCTGCTGCAGATGAGGACCATGGTGTTGACGGTGCCGAGCCAGATATCGAGGCTGCGGCTGCCGGCAGCGAATTCGTTGTAGTAGTTCAGGCGGTAGATGAGATACGCGAGAAACATGCCGCCAAAGAACATGATTTCAGTGCCGAGGAAGAGCCACATGCCCAGCTCGGAGGCGTTTTTCTGCTGCGCCATATCGACGAAGTGATGGCGGAGTTCGGGACTATGCTGTTCCGTCGCGACTGTGGTGTGGCTATTGCTCAAGCGAGACCTCCGCGGGAGCGGGGATATCTTCGTAGTTGTAGGCTTCGTGGGTTACGACCGGGATTTCGTCGAAGTTGTAGGTGGTCGGCGGAGATTGGGTGGTCCACTCGAGTCCGGCGGCGTGCCAGGGATTGTCACCGGCGATCTTGCCGTAACGCAGCGACCAAAGGAAATAAACCATGGGCAGAACGTAGCCGACGGCGAGAATGGTTGACCCGGCGGTGGAGAAGACGTTGAGCACCTGGAATTCCGGCGGATATTGCCAGTAGCGGCGGGGCATGCCCATGTATCCGAGGACGAATTGCGGGAAAAAGGTGAGGTTGAAGCCGATGAAGACGATGACGGCGGCGACGCGTCCCCACATTTCGGGATACATGCGGCCGGAAATTTTTGGCCACCAGAAGTGCATGCCGCCGAGGTATCCCATGACCGCGCCACCGACCATGATGTAGTGGAAGTGGGCGATGACGAAGTAGGTATCGGTGACGTGGACGTTGATGCCGAGCGAAGCGAGGAAAAGGCCGGTGAGTCCGCCCATGGTGAATAGGCCGATGAAGCCGAAGGCGTAGAGCATGGGCGTCATGAAGGTGATGGAGCCTTTGAACATGGTCGCGGTCCAGTTGAAGACTTTGATGGCGGAGGGGACGGCGACCAGATAGCTGAGCATGGAGAAAACCAGCGCGGAATAGAGCGAGATGCCGGCCACAAACATGTGGTGCGCCCAGACGAGGAATCCGAGAACGGCGATGGCGATGGAGGACATGGCGACGAAGGTGTATCCGAAGATGCGCTTGCGCGAGAAACAAGGGACGATTTCGGCGACCACGCCCATGGCAGGGAGGATCATGATGTAGACGGCGGGATGAGAGTAGAACCAGAACAGATGCTGGAAAAGGAGCGGGTCGCCGCCGCGGTTGGGATCGAAGATGCCGAGATGCAGGGCGCGTTCGCAGACGACGAGAACAAGCGTGACGGCGACGACCGGCGTGCCAAGAAGCTGAATGATGCTGGTGGCGTAGTGCGCCCAGACGAAGAGCGGCAGGCGTCCCCAGGTCATGCCGGGGGCGCGCATGCGGTGGATGGTGACGACGAAATTCAGGCCGGTGAGGATGGAGGAAAATCCGGAGATAAAGATCGCGATGCCGGCTTCGATGACTTTGGTGTTGCTGAAGGCGGTGCTGAGCGGGGTGTAGAAGGTCCAGCCGGTATCGACGCCACCGGTCATGATGCAGTGAAGCATGACTAATCCGGCGATGACGTAGATGTACCAGCTCAGCAGGTTGATGCGAGGGAAGGCGAGGTCTTTGGCGCCGATCATCAGCGGGATGAGGAAATTGCCGAGCACGGCGGGGATGGACGGGATCAGGAAAAAGAAGACCATGATCTGGCCGTGCATGGAGAACATTTTGTTGTAAGTGTCAGAGAGGAGCAGATCGCCGGCGGGGGTGAGCAGCTCAAGGCGGATCAACAAGGCGAAGAAGCCACCGATGAAAAAGAAAAAGGTGATGGAGATGAGATAGAGCAGGGCGATGCGCTTGTGGTCTGTGGTGAGCAGCCACGAGCTGATGCCGTACTCTCGATTTAGATAATTCTCGCGTTCACCGGTAACGACTGCGGCGGTTGCCATAACGATTCCTCTACTTCACTGCGACTACTTTACTGTTGACCCCGGGTAGGCCGTCGATACTGCCGGTCCTGTCGGGGGTTGATTCAATGACTTGATATACGCGACCAGCGCGTTCAGATCTTCTTCGGTCACCAGGCCCTGAAAGACGGGCATGATGGGTTTGAATCCGCTGACAATTTTGGCATTGGGAGCGAGGATCGACTCGCGAATGTAGTTTTCATCGGCGGTGACGATGCGGCCGTCTTCGAGCTGCACCTGGCTGCCAAAGACTCCGTTAAGCAGAGGGCCGCGGCCCTGCGCGTCCGGACGATGGCAAGTGGGGCAACCGAGCTGCTGGAAGATGGCTTCGCCGTTAGAGGCGAGCGATCCGAAGTTGCCGCCGGTTTGCACCCACGCCTGATAGCGCGACGGCTCCATGACTACGATGTCGCCGATCATGCCGGAGTGGAGGGTGCCGCAATATTCGGCACAGAATAAATGGTAGGTACCGGGCTTGGTGGCGCGGAACCACAGAGTGGTGTAGCGGCCCGGAAGCACGTCCTGCTTGAGGCGAAACGCGGGGATGTAGAAGCTGTGAATGACGTCCTGCGACGTCATGATCAGCTTGATGTTCTGGCCGGTGGGAACGTGCAGCTGATTGATCTCTTTCGGGCCTTCCTGATGCTGGAGCTTCCACATCCATTGTTTGGCGACCACGTAAACTTCGGTGGCATTCTGCGGAGGGGTGCGCTCCTGGAAGAAGATGACAGCGCCCCAAACGAAAATTCCCATGAAGATGATGAGCGGAATCACAGACCAGGTGATTTCAAGCGGTGTCGAACCTTCGACGGGCACCGCGTGAGGCTGGCGGCTGCGGCGGAAACGGATGGCGAACGCGATCATGGTGCTGAAGATCAGCACGCACATAAGCCCCGAGAGCAAGACCAGGAAGATGTAGAGCGCGTCTACGTTCCCGGCTCCGCTGGAAGCGGTCGGTGGCCAAAGTGGAATATTCTGAAACATAATTTCAATGCATCCGTTTGGCTGAATCGCTGATGGATCCCATACGGAACATCAGCAGAAGCAGCGAACCCAAAACCAGAATGGTCGCGCCGCCTGCCAGCTTAAGAACGCGGCTGACGATGGCGCCGTATTTTCCGGTGTCAGGATTGTAGTGATAGCAATAGAGCAAGACTTCGTCGGCGATGTTGCCGATCTTGTTTTGCGAGGCCTGTACCAAGCCGAGGCGCAGGTCTTTCGGCGCGTATTCCACGCCGTAGTAGTACTGTGCGATTTTGCCCTCTGGCGTCAGCAGCATGATGGCCGTGGCGTGGGCGTACTGATCGGTCTTGGGATCGTATTCGTATTGAAATCCTGTGGCCTGGGTGAGCGCCGTGATCGATTCTTGCGGACCGGTCAAAAAATGCCAGCCTTGGTCGGCACCGGGACGACCGTAGCGAGTCATGATGTCGGCTTTTTTGGCGGTTGCCATTTCAGGCGTGTCGTTGGGGTTGAAGCTCACGGTGAGCACGTCGAAATCCTTGCCGATGTCGAATTTGACGGGGCGCAGCGCGGTTTCGAGGCCGGTGAGAACTTCGGAGCAGAGCATCGGGCACTTGTAGTAGACCAGGCTCAGGATGATCGGGCGCTGACCGAAGTAGTCGCCGAGGCGAACGGATTTGCCGGATTCGTCGCGGAAGGCGAGATCGGGCGGGATCTGTTCGTTTAAATGTTGCTCAATGCCGACGTGTTGCAATCCGGGCGGGCGCTGGTTGGCGGGCGGAGACAGGATGCCCTGGGTCATGGCCTGGCCAAAGGCCGACACGGTGGAAATGGTTAGGATCGAGATCAAAATGCAAAGTTTGACCAGTGATCCGTTTCCCGCAGCGGCTAAAGCCGCGGCTTGTGCTCGCCGCGTACGGCACGGCTGGAAGCCGTGCCCTTCCGAAAAGCGGGTCAAGGCAGAGTTTTCCCGCAGCTGGTGAACGCCGTGCCCTGCCAAAAGCTGGCTCATGGCAGAGTTCTCGTGCGGCTGCTTAAACGCGCGGCCCTCCGAAAAACGATTTGTGGAGTTCGTACTGCTCACTGCTTGGCCTTCCCACCTTGCGGCGTTTTGTTGCTGGTGTCGACTTTCTGCACAGCTTGATTGACGGTGTTGATGGTTGAGGGTGGATATTCTCCGGCTTTCGGAGTTGTGTTTAATCCGCGCTGGGCGATTAGTTGCATGGCGCGGTCGATGGGGATATAAGCGACACCGGCGGGTTGATCGACCCATCCGTAGCTGTGCAGGCGCTGTTCTTCCTGCAAACGGAACTGGTTGATCTCGGTGCGCTCACTGGTTTCGAGGCGCGGCTGGGCGAATTGGTTGATCTGGCGCGGCGTGACATCGCGGGTGTTGGCTTCGGGCGCGACCATGGGATTTTTCGGCTGACGCGCTTCGATGTACGAGTTCGCCATGTTGTAGGCGATCCGAACGAAAAGAATCACGGCGATGGTAGCGACCGCCAGGCCGATCAGAGACCCGTAGATGACGGCGGGGTGCAGGTCGCGGCGCTCGAATTCGGGACCGTGCTGCTCGGGTTGGCGATGGGCTTCAGTCATGGTCGGATCCCATTAATATTTGAGCGCGGGGATCGTACGCGGGCAAAAGCGGCCGCGCACGGAGATAGCGGAAGAACATGGAAATCCAGAGGCCGCCCATGGCAACGGGGACGACGAAATCGAGCCAGTGAAAGTAGAACGCATCGTGGAACGCGGGCTCGATGTACCAGTGGATGTCAATGCAGCAGGCGATGATCTGCCAGATTGCGAGCCACGCCAGCTTATACGGATTTCGTTTGAAGGGCCGCGAAAGCAGAAGACAGAAGGGAATGGCGAAATGGAATAATGCGAGGAAGATGCCTTGTTGTCCCCATCCGTTGACGAAGCGGCGGGTGAAAAATGGAATTTCTTCGGGCAGATTGCCGGCCCAGATGATCAGCAACTGCGAGAAGCTAAAGTAAGCCCACAGCATGGTAAAGGCGAGCATGAGCTTGCCGAGGTCGGCGAGGTCTTCACGCTTCAGCAGTGTGGACATAGGCTGGTATTTGTAGAGCAGGGCGGCGACGGCGACGACGAAGCAGAGCGCCGACAAGCCTTCGCCGGCGATGAAGATCATGGGGTAGATGGTCGAGATCCACGGCGGCGTCAGCGACATGATCCAGTCGATGACGGCAAAGGAAATGGTGAACGCGTAGAGGATCAGGCCGGGCGCGCTAAGCGAGCGCAGCTTGGTGAGTTCGCGGACGGGTGGGTTATCAAGTTCGCGCGACCAGGTGCGGAGCAGGTAGATCAGGACGAACCAGACAACGAAGTAAATGACGGCGCGAGCGATGAAGAAGGACGGGTTCAGATAATAGTGCGCGAGTTCTTTGAGGTGCTCTTCTTTGTTGATGAATGAAGGGTCAAGCCAGATGTAGAGGTGCTTCATGCCGAAGATGAGCGGGATGAACAGGATGGCCATCAGCGATATCGGGGCGCAACCGGCTTCGAGCAGGCGTTCGATCACGGCGCCCCAAGTGCCTCCGGTGACGTGTTGGATCATAAGAAACGCCATGCAGCCAAGAGTGACGCCGAGCCAGAGCATGTAGCCGATCAGATAGGAGCGGAAGAACTGATCGGGAGCCATGAAAGCGCCAGCGATGGAAATGACTGTGAAGACGACGCCAACAATCAGGGCGCGGGTTTGCGCGGTCTGAGCCACGGGCGGCGTGGTCAAGTCGAGTTGATGGGCGCGCGCCGTGCTCATTCGGTGGATTGTCCTTTTTCGTCGGAGTTTTCTGCGGCCGGTGCGAGTTCCGGCAAAGTCGCGCCGGAGCCAGGTTCGCCGCGGAACTCCGGGGGCTGCGACGGCACTTTTTGGCCGGAGGGAACGTCGGCGGAGGTTGCGTGCTGGCTCAACTGCAGAGCGCGAATGTAGGCGACGATGTTCCAGCGGTCGCGCGGAGGAACCTGCGATGCGTATTGCGGCATGGCACCGAAGCCGTTGGTGATGACGCCAAAGAAATATCCGAGGGGCGCGTTGCGCAGGCGGTCGGTGTGGAACGATGGCGGACGACTGAACCCGCGCTGCACGATCATACCATTGCCATCGCCGAGGCGGGAGTGGCAGGGAGCGCAGTAGATGTCAAAGCGTTCGCGGCCGCGCGCGAGCACTTGGGGTGTGGCCGGAAATGGAATGGCATCGCCGGGCTGGTTGCCGATTTTTCCGGTATCGAAGTAATCGGCTTCGTGCCATTGGCCGCGCGCGATGGTGCCTTCAACTTGCGGACGCGCAGAACGAATGTCCTGAAAGAAATCGTCGCGGGCGAGTGGCTTGAAGCGCGGCTGATCGTGCATATCCTGGCGGCAGCCCGCCAGAATGAGCGTGAGCAGCAGCAACGCCGAAATGTTCCCGAGCTTCATTAAGCTGGGACCTCCGAAATGTGGCGCGGCTTCAGGCCTTCGAGAAAGGCACGGGTTTCAGCGAGCGAATATTTGGGATCGCTGGCAAAGATGATCAGGAAAAAACGGTCTTTGCTGGCGAATGCGAAACGCTTGACGTTAAATGCCGGATGATAGGGCATGGGCAAGCCGTTTAACGCGAGCATGCCGAATACTGCGAACAGAACGGCGAAGAGAATCGTCAATTCAAATGTGACAACAATGAAGGAGGGCCAGGAATGATAGGGGCGACCTCCGACGTTGACGGGATAGTGAATAACAGCAATCCACCACTGCAGAAGATAACCTGTGAGGCCGCCGAGAATGCCGCCGCACAAAACCAGAGGAGCGACGCCATTGTGATGGAAGCCAATGGCTTCCGCCAATTCTTCAATGGGGAACGGCGAGTAGGTGTCGATTTTGCGATAGCCGGCGGCGTAAGTCTGGCGCGCGGCGGCGACGATCTGGCCGGGGGTTTCGAATTCTGCCATCAATCCGTAAATGCGAGGGTCTCTCATTAGTGCTTGACCTCCGCTTCCGGCAGAAGCGTGCGCATTTCAAAGATCGAGATCATCGGCATGAGGCGGATGAACAGGAACATGCACGCGGCAAAGAAGCCGAGCGTGCCGATGTAGGTGGCCCAATCCCAGCGGGTGGGGTAATACATGCCCCAGGAAGATGTGAGGAAGTCGCGATGCAGGCTGACCACGACGATGACGAAGCGCTCGAGCCACATGCCGACCAGCACGTCGAGCGAAACCAAGAAGAGCCAGCCCGGGCTGATACGGATTTTGCGGATCCAGAGAATCTGAGGCAGACCGATGTTGCAGAAAAGCAGCGCGTAGTAACCGTAGCGGTACGGGCCGTGCAAGCGGTTCCACAGCATGAAGGCTTCATTGGGATTGCCGCTGTACCAGTTCAAAAAGGCTTCCATCGCATAACCGTAGGCGACGATGAGACCGGTGGCGAGCATGACCAGCGCGGAGTTTTCGAGATGGCGCTCGGTGATGAAATCTTCGACGCCGTAGAATTTGCGGATGGGAATGGCCAAAACCAGCACCATGGCGAAGCCGGAATAGATGGCACCGGCGACGAAGTAGGGCGGGAAGATTGTGGTGTGCCATCCGGGGACGATGCCAATGGCAAAGTCGAAGCTGACAACAGTGTGCACTGAAAGCACGAGCGGCGTGGCCAACCCGGCAAGGAGCAGGTAGGAGGTTTCGTAGCGGCTCCAGTGGCGTGCCGATCCGCGCCAGCCCATGGCAAGGAGGCCGTAAACTTTTTTGATCCAGGGAACGGTGGCGCGGTCACGAAGTGTGGCGAGGTCGGGGATTAGTCCGACGAACCAGAACAAAGCGGAGGTGGTGGCGTAAGTCGAGACGGCGAAGACGTCCCACACCAAGGGGCTACGGAATTGCGGCTGGTACTGCATGGTGTTGGGATAAGGGAATAGCCAGTAAAAGAGCCACGGACGGCCGAGGTGCAGCAGCGGGAACATGCCGGCGCAGGCGACGGCGAAGAGCGTCATGGCTTCGGCAAAACGGTTGATGGAGTTGCGCCAATCCTGCTTAAGCAGGAGCAGGATGGCGGAGATCAGGGTTCCGGCGTGGCCGATGCCGATCCACCAGACGAAATTGATGATGGCGAAGCCCCAGCCGATGGGGATGTTGATACCCCAAACGCCAACGCCTTTCAGGAAAAGATAGCCGATGGCGTAGAGCAGAACCTGAACGATGACGAACGAGATGGCGAAGCCGAGAATCCAGCGCATGCCCGTCTTGCGGGTGAGCACGATGGAGCTGATTTTGTCGGTGATGGTGGCAAAGCTGTACCCGGGTTCAATGACCGGCGCTTTTTGCTCAACATCGATCTGGTTGCGCTCGTCGTCCACTTATGCTCCGCTTAGCTTTCCAGTTCAGGGTTAGGATTACGAATCTCGGCCAGATACGTGGTACGTGGCCGGGTGTTCAAGTCTTGCAGTAGTCCGTAGTCGCGATCGCGCGCTTTCAGCTTCGAGACCTGGCTCTGGGGATCGTTGATGTTTCCAAATACGATCGCGTTGGCCGGGCAGGATTGCTGGCACGCCGTCTGCAATTGCAGGTCTTGGATCTTGCGGTCTTCGCGTTCGGCATCGATGCGGGCGTGAGTGATGCGCTGCACACAGTAGGTACACTTTTCCATCACGCCGCGGCTGCGGATGGTGACCTCGGGATTGCGCATCAGTTTGTACTGCGGGGTCTCCCAGTCCTGGAACAAGAGGAAGTTAAACCGCCGAACTTTGTAGGGGCAGTTGTTCGAGCAATAACGCGTACCCACGCAGCGGTTGTAAACCATGTCATTGAGGCCTTCGGTGCTGTGAACGGTGGCGCCGACCGGACAAACCAGCTCGCAGGGCGCGTTTTCGCACTGCATGCAGGGAACGGGTTGGAAGTAAGCCTTGGGATTATCGCGATCGCCCTGATAGTAGGCGTCCACGCGCAGCCAGTGCATGTGTCGGCCAACCTGTACCTGCTGTTTGCCAACCACGGCGATATTGTTTTCCGATTGGCAGGCGATAATGCAGTTGTTGCAGCCGACGCACTTATCGAGATCGATGGCCATGCCCCAGTTGTACGGCTCTTTGCGATATTGCTCGTCGTAGCCGGGATAGAGCGTGAGCGCCGCGGGCGGCTTGTCTTCTTTGGCGAAGTCCGGTTCGTGGCGATACTCTTCGAGGGTTCGTGTACGGACAAGCGGGCGGGAGTATCCGTCGGGCGTTTCCATCGACTGGTATCCCTGGGTGCAGGCAAGCTTATAGGTGTCGCCAGTTTTGCGAAGCGTGACGCCGCTGACCGACCAGGGTGCGGCGCTTGAACGCAAGGGATACATGTCGAATCCGGCACCGGTTCCGACGCGGCCGGAGCGCTTGCGTCCGTATCCGAGGAAGACGGTGATTGATTGGTCGGGATGGCCAGCCTGGATCCAAACGGGAGCGGTGATTTTCACGCCGTTGAGCGTGAGTTCGACCATGTCTTCTGAGCTGAGGCCGAGGCGCTCGGCCATTTTTGGCCCGATCCACACGGGGTTGTCCCAGGTCATTTTGCTCATGGGCTTGGGCAGTTCCTGCAGCCAGCCGTTATTGGCGAATGATCCGTCGTAGATGGAAGGGTCGCGGCGGAAGTTGAGTTCGAGGGCGTTTGGGTCGTAACTCGCCGAATCTGCAAGCTTGCCGGTTTTCACGCTGACTTGTTTGGGCTGGAGGGCTGTGCCTTCGATCCAGCCATCGTTGAGCGATTTGCGCCAGAAAGAATCGAAGTCTGCGCCGGAGTGCTGAGATCGCCAGTAATCCTGAACGATTTTGTAACCGGTAAGCTCGGACGGGCCGACCAGAAGCTGTACCAGTTCGTAGACGCTCTTTCCGGCGTAGAGAGGCGCGATGAGCGGCTGCACGATGCTGACAGTGCCATCATAGGCGCGAACATCTCCCCAGGCTTCGAGATAGTGCGTTTGATTGATGTGCCACTGGCAGAGCTCGGCGGTTTCGTCCTGATAGAGGCCGAGATGGACCCGGAATGGCGTTTTCGAGTTCTTCAGCGCGTCGCCGAATTGCAGATCGGCGGGGGCGTCGTAGACGGGATTGCCATCGAGAATGAAGAGAGCATCAACTTTGCCGGCGCGAAGATCGGCGACGAGTTCTTTCAGGGAATCGTTCTGATTGACGGGATTAGCATTGACGGTATCGGTGTAAAAGACAGTTTTGCCGACGTTGCCAAGGCTGGCGTTGAGAGCGTGGGCCAGAGCGTGAACTACGACTGGCTGGTGGTCGCCAGGAATAACAACGCTCGAGCCGCGATGGGCCTCGAGATCTTTTAATACGCTATCTAAAAAGCTCGCGGCGTGACGGTCCGACGGAGGTGCGCCGTGCGCCGCCAGGAAGCCGGCGATCATTTCTAGCTCCGTGGCCCGCACCGGCAGCCGATGATCGGCTTTCGCTCCGGTCGAAGTCATCGTGCTTTCGATAACGTAGAGGCGGCTCATGGTGCCGGCATCGGGGTCGCGGCGGCTGGCAAAATCGCGGATGTAGCGCACATTGCCGGGGAATCCAGCGTAGAGAAAATCGGCATCGAGCGAAACGACGACGTCGGCCTTCGAAAAGTCGTAGCGTGTCTCGACGGGCTGCCCAAAAGCCAGTTTCGAGCCTTCGAGAACGTTATCGCGGTTGATGGGTTCGTAAACGTGCCATTTTGCCTGGGGAAATTGTTTTTGTAGTTGATGGAGCTGATCGGCCAGCGTGGGCGAGGAGACGGTGCGCGTGAGAATGCGCATGCCTGCGCCCTGAGAGGTTTTCTGCATCTCAAGCGGCGCCCGTAGATCCTCGATGAACGCGCTCCAGGTACGGCCGCTACCTAAATACGCAACACTCTGCGAGCGATCGGGATCGTAAAGGCCGAGAATCGACGCTTGCGCAAAAACGTCCGTGCCACCGAGGCTCGCCGGATGCTTGTCATTGCCTTCGATCTTAGTCGGGCGGTACATCTGGCTTTCGACCAGCAGCGGTGAGCCGTAGCCGCTCAACGTGAAGGCCGTTGCGAAGAACATGGGAATGCCAGGCACCAGCTGATCGGGCTGGTTTACGTAGGGAACGATGGGTTCAAGCGGTTGCTTGGTGCAGGCGGTCATGCCTGCCATGGCGAGCGAAGCGCCCATCAGTTTGAGGAAGCCGCGGCGCGAAAACGATTCCAGCCATTCCGAAGCGCCTTTGGGAAATTCGCGATGCATCATCTCGCGGAATTCTGCGCTACCGGCGAGTTCTTCGAGGCTACGCCAGAATTCCGGACCTTTGGTCTCGGCGATGCGAGCTTCGGCCGTCTTCAGGTCAAGAGAGTTCTTCTTGCCCGGGCAGACGTCTTCTTTATGTTGCTGCTTTAATTCGTTTTCTGCTGTCTCTTTCATCGAACTAATGTCTCTAAACTTGCCGTTTCGGCTCCGCCCCGCGTTGAAACCTTTATCTATGGCACGTTGAGCAACTGGTAATGTCGGCGGTCGAGCGCAGCTTGTATTTTTCGATCAGCGTAGTCCCCAAAGAACCCTGATCGGTGTACTGCTGGCCGTCGAAGGTCACCGGTTGCGAGGTCGAAGGTTGCTGATAGCGCATGTTGAATACCTGATCGCGTGGCCGCAGATAATTCTGCGGATTGCGATGACAGTTCAGGCACCACTCCATTTCAAGCGATTCATTATTAAACATCATCGGCATGCGGTCGACCGGACCGTGACAAGTGTTGCATCCCACACCTTTGTTTATGTGAATGCTGTGGTTGAAATAAACAAAGTCGGGCAGATCATTGACGCGCGTCCAGACTAATGACCTGCCGGTGGCGTAACTTTCACGGACGGGCTGCAGCATGGGCGCACCCAGCCATATCTGACGATGACAGTTCATGCAGGTGGCAGTCGGTGGAATCCCGGCAAAGCCCGACGTCTCAACCGAAGTGTGGCAATAGCGGCAATCGATGCCCAGACCACCGACGTGATGCTGATGGCTGAAGGGTATGGGCTGCGGCTTGGCTTCTTTCTCATAGGTGACGTACGGCGAACGCTGCCACTCCAGACAAATCCAGAGCAGCGCGCTAATGATCACCACCGAGCCATAAATGGTGGCACGGGAAAGTGAATTCGTACGACGATGAAAGATCTGCATCGCTCAGGTCTTAAAGGTCTTAAGGGAAAGAAATGCGTTCCCGGTCTGGAAAAGTCAGTTTCATGAAGTCACCGACGCTCGTGACCCCGCTCACACAAACTGGTGATTATAGCAGCCTGCACGCAGTTGCGATTGCGCGCAGACAAAGTTGCCCGGACAGCTTGAGAAACCAGGCTCGAAAAATTCTCAACCGCACCCGCCCGGAAATTATATCCCTATCAAACATCCCACGCTGTTGAAAATGTTATGTTCCTTCAGGAACAAATGGCCGACGCTTCAATTCGGGAAATTTCAGACTTGATTCGGCAGCGCAGGCTGTCGCCAGTGGAGTTGACGCGGCAGTGCCTGGAACGGATCAACCGTCTGAATCCGGTTTTGAACGCGTTCATTGTGGTCACCGCCGATTCGGCACTGACCGAGGCAGGAATCGCCGAAAAGGAAGTCGGCGAGGGGAATTGGCGCGGGCCGCTGCATGGCGTCCCGATTGGGTTGAAGGATCTTATTGATACCGCCGGCGTTGCGACCACGGCGGCGTGCGAGCTGTTCAAGGATCGCATTCCCACAGTTGATGCCGAGGTGGTGCGCCGTTTGAGGCAGGCGGGGGCTGTGCTGATCGGGAAGCAAAACCTGCACGAGTGCGCATACGGGGGCAGCTCGATCATCAGCTATTACGGCGAGGTGCGGAATCCGTGGAACCGGGCGCATATTGCCGGAGGATCGTCGGCCGGTTCAGCCAGCGCGGTCGCCACCGGTATGGGTTTTGCAGCCATTGGGACGGACACCGCCGGCTCGGTGCGCGAGCCGGCAGCACAGTGCGGAGTGGTAGGGTTGAAGCCGACCTATGGGCGAGTAAGCGTGCAAGGCGTGATGGCACTTTCGCCATCACTCGATCATGTTGGGCCGATTACGCGAACTGTGGAGGATGCGGCGATTGTCTTGCAGGCAATTGCGGATCCGGGGCCGTTAGAAAACGCTTTGCCGGATTTTTGGGCCGGTTTGAGGAACGGAATTGAAGGGTTCCGAGTTGGAGTTCCACGCAAGTTTTTCTTTGAAGAGCTCGAAACCGAAATAGCGGCTGCAATGGAAGAAGCGATCGGCGCACTTGAGCGGTTGGGCGCTGTTGTGCGTGACGTCGAATTGAGTGTTCCGACGAACCGGACCTTATCGGCGGCCGAGGCGTATGCGGTTCACGCTGACAACATCTTGCGGCATCCGGAAAAATATAATCCGGAAACTCTAAGCCGGCTGCGCAATGGCGAAGGGGTCAGCGAGTCGGAGATTCTTGCTGCGCGAAGTGAGCTCAGGGAAATGCGCGCGTCGGTTCGGCCGATATTCAACGATGTCGATGTGCTCATGACGCCGACCGTGCCTGTCCCACCGCCGGTGATCGTCGAGCTAAAAAAAGATCTAAGCCAGTTGCGGCCGCAGGAACTTGTGCTTTTGCGCAACACTCGTCCGGCAAACGTGTGGGGGATTCCGGCTATTTCCATCCCTTGCGGATTCACGTCGGCTGGCTTGCCGATCGGGCTGCAGATCATGGGAGCGCCACGGGATGAGGCGCGGGTGTTGCAGGTCGCATATGCGTTTGAGCAAGCGACAGATTGGCACAGGCAAGCACTCGAGCTCCATGCGTGATGCGCGTGGGACTACTTCACGTTCTTGAACGCCTGAGTGTGGAACTCGAAGACCTCGGCAAGATGCGAAAGAAAATATGCAGCGCTATGGTCGCCGGGATAAATATGAAATTCGTGCTTGACGTTCTCTGATTGAAGTTCTACGTGCAGTTTGGTGGCGCCAGTTTCGAATTTGTATTCGTCCTGGTCGCCGCAATTGAAGTAGATTGCCAACCGCCGAATAGCCCCCTGATTCTGTTTTGCAAGCAGGAGAGGGTCGTTTTCCTTCCAATGTGGCACGTTGATGGGATCGCCGAAGACCGAGCTGAGCATGCGCGCGATCGGTGAGCCAGAGTGAAGACCGGCGTTGAGTTCCGCGGGCGATTCGGTCATCAGGGCAGCGCTTTGCGCGCTGACCGCGGAAAATAATTCGGGATGAGCGAAGGCGAAGCGCAACGCGCCGTAGCCCCCCATGGAAATTCCAGTAATGGCGCGATGGTTCCGGTCGCGCTCCACGCGGTATTTGGTTTCGATGTATGGAATGAACTCCTGGAGGAAGAAATCGCTGTAGCGAACTTTGCCGTCGGCCGTGTTCACATAGAAACTTGCCTTGGCCTCGGGCGTGACGATGAGAAAATCACCGACTTTGTGCTGCTCGCGGAAGTCGTCGATTATGGTCAAGCCGCCAGTCTTGAAGAGGGTCTGTTCGTTGTCGCCGAGACCGTGAAGGAAATAAAGGATAGGAAAACGCTGGGATGGGTGTTTGGCATCGGCCGGGCTGTAATTCGGCGGAAGAAGGACACAGTAGTGGACGTTGTCGCCAAGGATATGGCTGTTTACGACGCTGCATTCGACGCGGCTCTGAGCGTGCGCTTGAAGCGCGAGAAGAAATGAAACAGCCGCCAGCCGGCAAAGCGTACCAGCCAGTTTACTCATAGCGCAACGCTTGCACGGGATCAAGTTTGGCAGCGCGACCAGCGGGGTAGAGGCCCGAGAGCAGGCTGACGACGATCGAGAACGCAATCGCGCCGGACACCAGCCACCACGGCACCGACCAGATCTGTTCCGGCGGGAAGTGTTGGCGCTTCAGGTAGATGTTAGTACCGAAGTTGATGGCGTGGCCGATCGTCCAACCGAGGGCAACGCCCAGGATGCCGCCGAAAACGCCCATCGCACCGGCTTCGGCGAAAAACAACCCGCGAACATCGGCGTCGCTTGCGCCGATCGCTTTCATGATGCCGATTTCGCGCCTGCGTTCAAGAATCGCCATAACGAGCGTATTAACGATGCCAATTGAAGCCACCGCCAGAGCGAGACTGCCGAAGATTCCGAGAAAAAGATCGAGAACAGCGAAAAACTGCCGCAGGTTCTTAGTGGCGTCGACGATGGAGAACGTATTGAAGCCCAGTTTCTTGATGGCCTCTTCGACGCTGGGAACATACTTCGGACTTTTTACGCGGACTTCGACGGTAGTAAACGTCGGCTCGCCGCCCGCGAGATTCGTGGTGTCGCGCAGATCGGAAGGCTGCATGACATGCAGATTCTGCGCCAGCTTCAGCGGGATGAACAGGCGCGCGCGCATCTGCCCGCGCATGCTGTCAGGATCGAGATCGCAGACGCCGACGATGATGAGTTTTTGTTCGTGGGAAATCACAGAGTAAGAAGCCCCCGCCGGCGAGTTGTCGGCCGGGCTGGTACTCGTTGAATCCGCTCCGGCGGTCCGCTCGGCGTAGCGCATGGTGATCTCGCGTCCAAGCAGCGGCTTGGCGAGATCGACCACATTAACCTCATCGTCGGCATTTTGTTTCTTGCCCAGCAACTCTTCGGCAAAGGCTTTTTGCAATATGACTTCGGGAGCCGTCTCGGAGGAAAAAAACTTGCCCTGCATGCCTTCGAAGGCTTCGTTATTTTTTGCCGAGAACGGTAGGCCCGAAACCATGGTCAGGTGCGGCTTGTCATCAAAGCGAAGCTCAGTGATGAAGCGAATGTCAGGATAAGCCTCGGCGACGTTGGGGATTGCCTGGAATTTCTGGCGCGCAGATTCAGTCAGGCTGGGGCTTTCGGCAGGCGATGGACCGTTCTGTTCCTGGTCCCGACTGAAGGTGCGTAGATCGCGACGCGAGGTGACAACAACGGTGTCGAACAGTCCGGATTTTTCCAAACGCCGGCCGGCCAGTTGCTGCAGGCCAACGCCAAGCGCGAGCATCGCGACCAGCGATGCGACGCCCACGGAAATTCCAATGGTAGTGAGAGAATTTCGCAGCAGCGATTCCCGAAGATTGCGCAGGGCGAGTTCGCCGACGTCGTAGCGCTTCATTGTGCATTACCTCGGAGGCGTTCCCCGTGCGCTGCCGCGAATTCGGCTGTTGCATTGGCCTGGTCGTCGATCAATTTGCCGTCCGCCAGAAAAATCATGCGCCGTGCGTAACGCTCGGCCAGGGCGCGCTCATGGGTGACCATAACAATCGTCATTCCTAGCGCTTCGTTGAATTCGCGGATCAAATTCATGATCTCGGTGCCGGTGCGGCTGTCGAGGTTTCCCGTAGGTTCGTCGGCCAGAAGAATTCGCGGCTGATTAATTAGCGCTCTAGCCAGCGAAACCCGCTGTTGCTCGCCGCCGGAAAGCTCAGACGGGCGATGACGGTCGCGCGCTGACAGGCCGACACGCTCGAGAGCTTGCCGCACAATGCCTTCACGCAGTCCGCGATCGATTTCCGCAAATCGCAGCGGCAGTTCGACGTTTTCAAGCACGTTCATGCTAGGCACAAGATTGAACGACTGAAACACCATGCCCACGGTGTGAAGGCGATACTTTGCCAATTGCTCGCGAGAAAGCTGCGCCAGGTTCTGATTTTCGACAATCACATCGCCGGAAGTAGAGTGGTCAAGCCCGGCGATCAGGTTGAGCAACGAGGATTTTCCCGACCCAGACGCGCCCAGCAAAGCGACAAACTCTCCGGCCGCGATTTCGAGCGAGATGCCATCGACCGCTCGAATTGAAGTCTCGCCCATCTGGTAATAGCGGCAGAGGTTTTGAATGCGAATGGCGGGACAGTTGAGTTGACTTGCGGCGACGGGCATAACTTAATTCAATTCTCCTTGCACCACACGTAGAGCGTCGGCTAGCGTGGGTTCGTCCCCGTTCTTCTTGGATGCGTTGGCAGTTGCAGCTTCGGCATCGCCCTCGCCCGGAGCTAAAAATAAATTCGTTTCGAGGCCGTGCTGCTTGGTGTAGAGATCGTAGTAGCGGCCGCCCAGAGCGTAGAGTTCTTCATGAGTACCGCGCTCAACGATGCGGCCTTGCTCGATCACCAGAATCTGATCGGCGCGGCGGATAGTCGACAAACGGTGGGCAATAACGAAGGTTGTGCGGCCCTGCATCAAGTAAGCCAGCCCTTGCTGGATCATCTGCTCGGACTCGGAGTCGAGGCTCGACGTGGCTTCGTCGAGAATCAAAATGCGGGGCTCGGCAAGAATGGCGCGCGCGATCGAAATTCGTTGCCGCTGTCCACCAGAAAGTTTGACGCCGCGCTCGCCGACGATCGTGTCGTATTTGTCGGCAAACTGTTCGGCAAATTCATCGACACGCGCGATGCGGCAGGCCCGCATGATGGCCTGGTCGCTGGCATCGGGTCGGGAGAACGCGACATTATCACGAATGGTGCCGTCGAACAAAAAGCTTTCTTGCAACACCACGCCTAGCTGTGTACGGTACGAATCCAGCCGCACTGTACTCAAGTCAATGCCGTCGACAAGTACTTTGCCGCTGGTGGGAACATAGAATGCAGAAATCAGGCCAATCGTCGTCGACTTTCCGGAGCCCGACGATCCGACCAGGGCCGTCACCGTCCCGGGCGCGGCGTGAAAAGAAACGTTTGTCAAAACTGGACGAATGCCGTCATAGCTGAAGTCGACGTTGTCGAATTCGATTTTGCCGTCGATGGCAGGGAGCGTGACGGTGCGCCGAGGGTCGCGATCTTCCGCGCGCTCGTTCAAGATTTCTTGCGTGCGATCGAGGCCAGCGAGCGCCTCCGTGAGCTGCGTGCCGATCTGCACGATCTGCATGATCGGCGCGATCAAAAAACCCATAAATAACGTATAGGTGAAAAAGCCGCCGATGGTGAGCGATCCTGCCAGAATCTGGCGGGCACCCACGTACATGATGACTGCGCCGACCACGCCAAGCAAGACGCTCGCCGAAAGGCTCATGATCGAGGTTGCGGTCAGGGTGCGCATGACGTTGGTCAGCAACCGCATCACACCCTGGGTAAAAACCTTCTCTTCGCGATCCTCTGCGTGATAGCCCTTCACCACGCGCACACCGCCGAGCGACTCGGCGAGCCGGCCGGTCACTTCGGCGTTGATCTTTCCGCGTTCACGGAAAATCGGACGGATGGTTTGAAACGCTTTCTTGAGAGCAAGTGCAAAGACGGAAAGGAATCCGAAGGCAAGCAACGTCATGGTCGCGCTGATGCGAAAGAGGACCACCAGCGCGATCGTTGCAGTTAGCAGACCACCAACCAGATCGACCAGGCCGGTACCGATCAGGTTTCGTACGCCTTCGACATCAGACATGATGCGCGACACCAGCACGCCGCTTTTGGTGGAATCGTGAAAGGCCACAGACAGGCGGCCGACATGGGCCTGTACCCGCTGGCGAAGTTCGGTGATCAAGCGTTGCGCAGCTTTGGATAACAGTTGCGTCAGCGAAAAAGACGTTGCGCCTTGAATCAACGTCGCGCAAAGCACGGCGAGCACCAGAGGCTTCAGCAACTCGACGTGGTGTTTGATGATGACGCTATCGATCAAATAACGCGTTGAATAAGGCAAAACCAGCGACGATACCCGGTTGATGGCCATTAGCACGAAGCCGAGAGCCAGCAAGCCGCGGCGTGGACGGATCAAGTCCCATATCAGCGGCAGAACGGCTTTGAGCTTGGGACGTGGTTTTCCCTGCGCTTTGGGATCGGATGGCACCTGCAGTATTAGATACCATTTTGCCCGAGATGGGTGCAGATTTGCTGCGCCTAGAGCAGCCAGAGCCCCCAAATCGTGTCCACGCAGGCATGGGTAATAGAAGATGCAAAAATACGTCGGTCCTGGCGCCAGGCGCGGCCGTAAAAGATGCCGGCAATCGCTGCCAGCAGAACATAGCGCCAATTAAAGGATGGTGCCCGCTTGTTGAAGTGGGCCAGGCCAAAAATCAAAGCTGTGATCAGCAAGGCTGGGATTTTTCCTGCTCTGCGTTCCAATAGATTCTGCAGCCATCCGCGAAAGAAAATCTCTTCGGGAAGCGCAATCAATAGAAAAGTGAACGCAAACGATGACGTTGCGGTTAGCAGCCGCGGAATCTGGGGATGCCAATGGAGGAAGCCGAGCGTTAGCCCGAGGAGCAGCGCAATCGGTGCGTAAAATGCTAGTTCGCGAAAGCCGGTTCGCAAATCTCGCCAGCGGGGACGCAGATCGAAACCAACATTGGTTAGTTGGCGGATTGCCAGAAACCCATACAATCCGCCGTCCAGCAAGATCATTTTGCCGAAGACCTGCAATCGCGGCGGCCATGCGGGATCGAGCCATCGCAGATCGACGGCCAGACCCAGCACCAGAATGATGGCGAAGTCGCGCCAGTTGCCAAGTTGTTGGGGATCCGCATGCCGCGCGTGCCATAAGAGCACAGCAATGATAATTGGGACGATCAGATAGCAGACGAGCCAGTCGGCTTGGAGGGTTCCCGCTGGTGCGGCGATCAGAAGGTACGGCACGCTAAAGAAAACGGGGAAGAGCAACCGAACCCCGACCGGAAGGTAGTTGACTGCTCGAGTGACAGTTTCTCTGGCAAAACCGAAGGCCAGCAGAGGCAACAACACCCACACTGCGGCAGCCAAGACATTTGCAGTTAGGAGGCTGGCCATCATGTCTGACATCGTAAACGATGCGGGTACATGACTGGATGCCGCCGGCTGTAATCGTATGTGCAGTCTGCTTGCGTTTTCGTTTAGACTAAAGGCAGTCTAGGATGGCTTCCCAACCCAATAACCTCGATCCTTCCAGCACTCCGCTTCGTCATGACGCAGACGATCCACCATTGGAACTGCTGCTTGGGGGCGAGTGGAATTTCCCTCTGTGGAAGCGGCTCGCAATTGATGTCAAAGACAGGTTCGCGCCGGAAAAGCTGCCGCCGCTGATCCTGACGTCGAGACCGGTCGACGTGGGCATGCTCGAAAGCGACCGGCTGAACATGCCGTGGTTCCAGACCGTGTTCACGAATATTGGCGACGTGATCTCGCCCGAGACGCTTCCCCCACTGGAACTGGAATCGCAGCCCATCGATGTCGGCGAATTGATCTCGGACCAGATGAGCCATATGTGGTGGAGTTCTCTGCTTCGCAGTCTGGCCGACAAGGCCGCTCCTGAACGGTTACCGGCGCTTCAGCTTACATCTAAACCTGTTGATCCAGGCGGACTCGCCAGTTCCATGTTGCTGCCGCAGTGGTCCTCCGTCATTGATACTCCCAAGGTGTTCCTGCCAGACAAGCCTAAAACCGAGCTGGCATCGGTGCCGCTTCGCGTTGCCCCGCCAACGCTCAAACCCGACCCGGCAGCCGTTGAGTTTGCTCACGTGCTTCAGATGGACTTGAAGCGTGACCTCCGCCGTTCGGCGTTTCGCCAGCGTATCTGGATTGGCTTGGCTGTTGCCGAAGTGGCATTCCTTTTCTACTCTGCCATCTGGTTGAAGTAGCAGCCTATCTTTCCTGGTGCAGTAATCTACTTATTCGAAGCTTCCGGAGCGGGTTTTATCGATGAGTGATGATTCGCGCAACTTGCCCTCCGAGTTAGGTTCCGATCTTGGCATGGGCCGGAAGATCACGCGACGTGATTTTCTGGATGGGGTCGCGGTCACGGCGGGCGCATCTTTGCTGTCTGCGGCTATTCCGTGGCTGCGCGCTTCCGAAGATGTCGCCAGTGCGCCACCAGCCGAGTATCCTCCGGCCAAACATGGCCTGCACGGCGATTTCGACGGCATTTTCTCGGTTGCTCACAGCTTGCGCGATGGAGATTTCTGGAACTCCGCTGGCGCCCCCAAGAGCGCGGGGGAATCCTACGACCTGATTATCGTGGGTGCCGGCATCAGCGGCTTGGCCGCAGCGTATTTTTATCGGCAACGCGTGGGGGCAGGCGCGCGAATTCTACTGCTCGACAGCCACGACGATTTCGGCGGACACGCGCAGCGCAATGAATTTCGCGTGGGCAACCGTCTCCTTTTGAGCTATGGCGGCACTCAGTCGATCGAGAGTCCCGGGCAATACAGCGCGATTGCTAAGAAACTGCTCGTCGATCTCGGCATCGACACCTCGCGTTTTTACAAAGCCTATGACCGCAAGCTTTACTCGCAACTGAAGACCGCTTGCTTCTTCGATCGCGAAACCTTCGGTCAAGATCGCCTCGTTCTCAATATGGGCTCGAGTCCCTGGCCCGAGTTTCTGCGCCAGTCGCCGCTTTCCGAGCCAGAGCAACGAGACATCGCGCGAATCTATACCGAGAAAGTTGATTATCTGAAAGGCCTGACTCCCCGCGAAAAACGCGCCAAACTGGCCAGGATCAGCTATTCCGAATACCTGACGAAGTACTGCAAGCTTTCTCCAGACGCGTTGCCGTTTTTTCAAACCTATCCGCACGACTTGTTTGGGGTGGGAATCGATGCCGTGTCTGCGTGGTCGTGTTTTGAGGCCGGAGATGACTACAAGTCATTCACCTATCCCGGATTCGATGGCCTTGCTCTCGGGCAGCCGGAGAAAGAAGAACCGTATATTTTTCATTTTCCCGACGGCAATGCGTCCATCGCGCGGTTGCTGGTGAGGCGCTTGAATCCCAGTGCCGTCCCGGGCCAAACCATGGATGACGTCGTTACCTCGGTCGCCAAATACGACCGACTCGATGATCAGCGCACTGCTATTCGCATCCGGCTAAAGAGTACCGTGGTGCAAGTTCGCCACGATGGATCGCCGGAAAAGGCCACGCAGGTGAGTGTGGCGTACGTGAAAGACGGGAAACTGCAGACGGTGCAAGCGAAACATTGTGTGCTCGCTTGTTACAACATGATGATTCCTTATCTTTGCCCGGAGTTGCCGGAGAAGCAAAAGGCTGCGCTGCACTCGCTGGTGAAGACGCCGCTGGTTTACACGCACGTGGCAATTCGAAACTGGAATCCGTTTGAGAAGCTGAGGATTCATCAGATCGTCGCGCCGGGAAGCTATCACACGTATGTTGCGCTCGATTTTCCGGTCAGCCTGGGCGAGTATCAATTTTCGGCCAAGCCCGAAGATCCAATGGTGCTGTTCATGCTGCGAACACCTTGCAGCCCCGGATTGCCACAGATCGATCAGTTTCGCGCCGGACGAGTCGAACTTCTCGAAACGCCGTTCTCGACTTTCGAGCACAACATCCGCGACCAATTGTCACGAATGTTGAGCGGCGCTGGCTTCGATCCGGCACATGATATCGAGGCGATCACAGTCAACCGATGGGCGCACGGTTACGCGTTCTCGCCGAATTCATTGTTCGATCCCGAGTGGAAGGAAGGCGAGCAACCGTGGGTGGTCGGGCGAAAGCCGTTCGGCAGAATTACCATCGCCAACTCAGATGCTGGGGCCAGCGCTTACACCAACGTGGCCATTGATCAGGCACACCGTGCGGTCAATGAACTGGTTTAACGTCAGCCTTTTCCGGCAAACTCGGCACACTGGCCAAGGTTTACATCCCATATATAAGGTTCGAAAGGAACTATCTGCACCCCAACTTCGCCGTGCTGGCGCGACCCCGGAAGCCCGGTCCAGACGACTTGAAACTCCGCATTACGATCGCCCAACTGCACATGCAACGATTCGCCTTGTTTCATGGTGCGCAGCATGCCCTGAATCACGGCGCCGCTGGCGCTGATGTTTCTGACCCGCGCCATTTGTGTAAACGCTGTTCCCTTGCCATCAACTCCCCAAACCCGCACCGGCAAGAGCACCGAAACGCGGTGGCTGCGACGACGATCCATAATTGGCCCCCCGAAGAACAGCCTTGCGACGACTGTCAAAATAGTAGGCGGTGCGGGGCGGCGTGAAAACTTACGCCCGTTACTCGCGAATAGGTGCCCGAGGTTACCTGAAGGACACACTGGTCGCGCAGTTCGCCGCCATGGCGGGGTTCCCGCACTCGGTGAACCGCGTACAATTTATCTCATGCAGGTGCAGCCGAGCCCGTTCATTGCCGCGTTGCCTAAGGCTGAACTGCATTTGCATCTGGAAGGATCGATCGAACCCTCCACATTGCTCGAGTTGCGTCGGAGACATGGCAAGAAGGGCTCCGGTAATGAGGTTTCCCAGCTTTATCAGTATTCGGATTTTGCGGGATTCTTGCAGGCATTCAAGATCATTACTGAAGATCTGCAAGGGCCGGATGATTACGAGTTAATCACCTATCGCCTGATGGAAAATTTGAAGGCGGAAAATGTGCTCCATGCCGAGATATACGTTTCGGTTGGCGTTTGCCTATGGCGACAGCAGGATTTCAATTCGATTTTTGTGGGCCTGGAACGGGGCCGGCTGCGGGGCGAGCGCGACTTTGGGGTTTCATTGCTGTGGATATTTGATGCAGTTCGCCAATTTGGTGCCGAAAAAGCACAGGCAGTTGCGGAGTTGGCAATTAAATATAAGAATGCTGGTGTTATCGGGTTTGGCATCGGGGGCGATGAGCAAAAAGGACCGCCAGAATTATTTCGTGACGTCTACGCCTACGCTCGTTCGAACGGTCTGCGCTTGACGGCTCACGCGGGTGAGGTGGCAGGGCCGGATGCAGTTTGGGGCGCGCTTAATCTTGGCGCCGAGCGGATCGGCCACGGGCTGACTGCTGTGCAGGATCCGGAGTTGATCGAAGAATTATCGATTCGTCAGATTCCGGTCGAGATCTGCTTGAGTAGTAATCTCCGCACCGGATGCTGCAAGGCCATCGCCGATCATCCGGTGCGGCGTTATTTTGACGAAGGGGTGATGATCACGCTGAACACCGACGATCCTGCTATGTTCGGAACGTCATTGACCCGCGAATATCAGCTGGCTCAGGATGCATTCGGATTCACCGACGAACATTTGCGTGAGCTGGCGCGCAATTCGTTCGAGGCGTCGTTTCTTCCCACGGAAAAAAAGCTGGAGCTCTTACACCTTCTTGATGCTCAGGCGACGCGGCGATAGTTAGCGGAGTTGGGATTCACTTACACCTGCCGGTGCCATGGCAGCCCCGAGAAGATGACGCGCAGTTCCCCGGCTCGGCCAGCTCTCCGTCCGGTCCGATGCAGGTCTGCGTGTGCAGGCACCAGAACAGGCCGTCGTTCGAGGCCGGAACGGTGGGGTCATGTTCCGCCAGAACGAATTGTCCTTTCCAACGCAGCGCGGGGCAAAGGTTCGGCTGGTTGGTATTGAAACGATCATGCTCGGTGCGGATATCGGCCCAACTCATGACGTACCTCCCGCTGCTTTCACAATCGCCCGCTTCACAGCTACGCGGGCGAGTTGAACCTTGTAAGCGTTCTGGCTCAGAGGAGTGGCTTTCGTCAGAGCAGCATCGGCGGCTTGGCGCGCAAGGTCTTCCGAGTAGTTTTTCGATACGAGAACATTCGCAGCTTCGCCAGAGATCCACGGCACCGGCGCCACGTGCCCCATAACTACTCTCGCGTCTTGAATTCTGCTTCCATCCATTCGCAGCGCCACGGCGGCGACTGCCAAAGGCCAGTCGAATGCGGCTTTTTGCCGAACCTCGTAGTGAGCGACTTTCAAGTTTTTATCCGCCCCCGGCAGAATGACTCGCGTTACAATTTCGTTCGGCTTCAAATCGTGCTCGCGTTCGCCATCAGACTTCGGAATCACATAGAAGTTCTCAATCGCAAGTTCCCGTGTTCCTTTTGGCCCAAAAAGCTGGATCTTCGCACCGTATGCAATCAGCGCCGGCACAATGCTCGATGGGCTGACGAATTTCGCCGGGCCGGCATTGCCCAGGATCGCGTGATAGCGATTGTTACCCGCTGCAGCCAGATCCTTGCCCGATTCATCTTTCGGCAGCAAGCCGTAGCCCCCGCGGAAGTACCAGCAACGCGGTCGCTGGCAAAGGTTTCCGCCCAGAGTGGCCATGTTGCGAATCTGCGGACTGGCGGCTTCATCAATCGCGTCGGCCAGCGCCGGATAATCCTTCATCACGTTAATGTTGTTCGCCAGTTCGGCCAGCGTCGTAACCGCGGATATCTCTAGCCCACGGCTGCTGGAGCTTCCATCCAAACCCTGCAACTGCTGAATACTGACGAGCCGCTTGGGGCGGACGACATCGTCTTTCATCAGAGACAGCATATCTGTTCCCCCGGCAATTACTTCCGCGTGTCCCCATTGTGTCCCCAGCAGGCTGACAGCCTGTTCTTTTGTAGTCGGAGCTGCGTATTCAAATGCTCTCACTGCGCACCCGCCCTCGTGCTTTGAGACAGCGCAGCCAGCACCTTGTCTGGAGTGATTGGCAGGATTGGTACACGCACGCCTATAGCATTGGCGACCGCGTTCGAAATCGCGGCGCCCGGTGAGATCACGGGGGGTTCGCCCAGGCCAATGACGCCGCGTTCGTCATAACCCTTACCGGTCATCATATGGACAACCAGTTCGGGTATATCGTTCAAGCCGGCCAGCCGGTAGAACTCCATATTAGGATTCAGCATGCGGCCAGTTTGCTGATCAAACAGCTTTTCCTCGAACAGCGCGTAACTGATGCCCATGACCAAGGCACCGTAGCAGCTGCTTTCTGCGGTCTTCAGATCGATAATCAAGCCACAATCTTGTACGGCGACCATCTTTTTCACCTGAACAACGCCGGTTTCCATGTCGACCGCAACATCGGCCATGCTTACTCCACCCACCCCGCTGTTGGTTAGATCAGGCGGCTTGGATTTGTCGGGATTTTTTCCCCGCGCCGTCACCGGCATTGCGCCCAGCTTCGAACAAGCCTGTTTCCAACTCAACGAGCGGCTGGGACCGGACTTCACACGCACCGTGCCGTTGACACACTCCAGATCGTTGGCCTGCGCATTCAGCCCTGGCGCGACCTGCGCAAACAAAGCTTCTCGCGCATCGACCGCAGCCCTGCGCGATGAAGAACTCACGCCGCCCGGAGTCGTCGATCCGCCCGACCCGCCCGATGGCGGATACAACGTATCGCCAATGTAAAGATTGATCGCCTCGACCGGCAGGCCGAGCGTTTCCGCCACCACGATCGCGATTGTTGTGCGAGTACCTGTACCAATATCCTGCGTCCCGATCTTTACTTCTACTGACCCGTCAGGGTGGATGGTCACGTCGCAATCGCTGTTGTGGCCGCGCCCACCCCAGGTGTGAATCGATAAACCCAGGCCGCGCGCGATTCCGCTGGAGAGATTCGTACCGCGCGGCTTCCACTTGTTGCTCCAATCCATCAACTCGGCGGCGATGCCCAACTCTTCGCGATACGTATCTTTTCTCGGGCCGGCGATGTCGAGATTCTTGATCCACAGGTCGAGCGGGCTCATGTTCAGCTTCGCCGCCAGATCGTCCAGGGCGCCCATTGTGATCATCGCCGCCTGCGGATGATTCGGCGCGCGCCACGCTCTAGCGGGACCAATGTTATTGCGGACCGTGGTGTGTTCGGCGCGTTTGTTCGGAATGGAAAAAATGTACGGAATCGGAGGCATGCCTCCGCCACCTGGCCCGCCAGTCCCCCAAGACGTAGATTGCCACGCCAGCAGCGTTCCATCTTTCTTTGCGCCCACCTTGACTCGTGCATACGCGGATGGCCGCGCACCCGCAACCTGCAGTTCGGCGTCCCGCTCCAGCATGATGCGCACCGGTCGCCCGCCGGCTTTTTTCGACAGACGTGCTGCCGCAATATCCCAACGGTCAGCCGCGAACTTGCTGCCGAAGCCGCCGCCCATATTGTCCTGGTGCACTCGAATATTGGCAGCCGGAACCTCGAGTGGATCAGCCATCTGTCCCGCAATCCCGGAAACATTTTGCGTAGAAATGTGTGTGAAAACGTGGTCCTTATCCGGCCACTCCGTTACCGAACCGTGAGATTCCAGACAGCAATGCGCTATGACCGTGGCTCCATACAAACCCTCGCTGGTGACCTCGGCCTCGGCCATGGCCTTGTCAGGATCACCTTGCGTCTGCGCTGCAGCTTTTTGAAAAAATGAGTGCGGCTGCTGGCCCTCCGTGTTATGAAATGGTGCCTTACGGATGGCATTGATCACGTCGTCCGACGCGCCTTCATCCGCCCAGTCTTTAAGGTCGTCCTCCTCCGGCTTGAAGCTGACGCCACGCTGCTGCAATGCCTCGATAAATTGCTTGTCCGGTAGTTGGTTTCCGATGGCGTCGTCAATGTCGTCACTGCTAAATGGCCCAGCAGCTTCGCCGGCACCAGCAGGCGGTTCCGCATCGCTGACCAGATGAGCCAACTTCTTGTATTCGATCTTAATTGCCCGCGCCGCATCGTCGGCAGTCGCCTCGTCGATCGCTGCAACGGCGACTACCTCGTCACCGGCCCATTGCACCGTACTGCCGGCCTTCTGAATAATCTGAACCGCCTTGACGCCCGGCATTTTTTCCGCGGCTGATACATCAATGCTCACGATCTTTGCTTTCGCGTACGGCGACCGCACCACTTTCCCGAACAACATGTTCTTGCCGTGGTAGTCGTAGGTGTACTGAGCGTGTCCTGACACTTTTGCCGGAGCATCCACGCGGGTAACTCGTTTTCCGATCAGTGCACTCGTGGCCGGACTGGGCCAGGAATAATCCGGCATGGCTACGCTCCCCTCTGCGTAATTTGCGAGATGGCCTGCTGTATGCCGTGATAAGTTCCGCAGCGGCAAAGATTGCCGCTCAGTCCGCGGCGAATCTCGTCAGGGGTTGCCTTCGGATGCTGGTCGAGGAAGGCTTTCAGCGCAACCACAAAGCCCGGCGTGCAGAAACCGCACTGGGAGGCGTCATTTTCCACGAATGCCGTTTGGATCGGATGGAGCGCCTCACCTTGCATCACCGATTCAATCGTCGTTATGCGCTTTCCCTGCGCAGCAATTGCGAGAACCGAACATGCATACACCGCTTTGCCATCCGTGATCACGGTGCACGCCCCGCATTCTGCTCGATCGCACACTCGTTTTGCGCCGGTGATCTGCAATTCGTCGCGAAGCGCATCCAGCAAAGTCATACGGGGTTCGATCTGCAGCTTGTGCAGCTGTCCATTAACGTTAAGTTCGACTGGAACCCTCCCCGGGCCATACACGGTGACGGGCGCGCCTGATGCCTTTACGATTCTTGTGCCAAGCACGGGAACTGCTGCCGCAGAAACGGAGGAGATTTTGAGAAAATCGCGGCGCGAGACGCCGGAACCTACACTCTCAGGTGTCTTGGATTGATCGTCTGGCATCTATTGAAACTCCGGACGGTGGAGCTGTACTCCCGCAACCGGCTGCTCAACCACGCAACCGCAAGCAGTATACAACCGATAAGCTGCAGAAACTCATCCGGCGATCACTTGAGTCGGGCAGCCCGAAGCCATGACACACAAAAGCCCGGTGAGCGTCACAAGGACTGCCTCACCGGGCTTGTGAATGAAGTAAAACTACTTCTTCAGCGTGCGAATGAACTTCACCACGCCGGCGATCTCATCGGCGCTCAACTTGCTCCCATACGCCGGCATCTTGCCTTTGCCGTTCGTGATGGTCGCGGTCAGATCGGCGTCGGACTGCTTCTGCACGTCAGCCGAACCCAGATCCTTCAGACCCATGCTCTTGCCCATCCCGGTCTGTCCTGCGCCATCGGCCCCGTGGCACATCGCGCACTTTGCTTTGAAAGTGTCCGCGCCATCGGCCAACACCCAGGTAGAAAACACCAGTGTAAAAGTCAGAATTACAAACCCAGCTTTCAAAACTGTCTTCATCCTCGTCCTCCTCTAAGAAATATATGGCGAACCGACGGCCCGCCATGTACCAGCGCGATCAAATTCTCCCGGCGTTCGCGCGTCGAACTCCCGAATGTGGCTTACGAAAGCATTCGGTTCAAATCTGCGCGTCCTGCGGGAAAAGCCATTATTCGGGTTTTGTTGTGAACTTGCAAGCTGCGAAAAAAGAACCGCCGCCATGGCGTGTAACCA
>DASVWZ010000281.1:0-4900 GCA_036392935.1 Terriglobales bacterium
CACTTTCGCGGCGCGTTCCACTGCCAGCGCGGCCAGCCGGAACTACGGCGCCTGGCCGCGGACCGCGGTTTGGAGAGGACAGCTGGGTCGTGCTTCCCTGCTTAACGTGATCCTCAGCGCTTCGCCTCGAGGGCGGTCAAAATTGGGAGAAACTAACGTCACGGCGGCCGTATTGACCGCCGCGAATTCAGGACCCGTGCATCCAACGCGGTTGCCACACGTATGTAGCAGAGAGCCAGCGGACGCGACAGCGGGGCGCTGGGCTTCAAAGCCTGCACCGTGTAAAATGTCGTCATTTGGGTGAGCAGTCGCTTTTGCCGTCCCTGGACCAACGATACTATCGTGATGAACACCTGTGTGTGGATCTGCGCCAGCAGTTGGTGAAACTGTGCGGCCATACTCTTGCCCTGACTCGCAAGGAGTACTGCCTGTTAATGGCGGCGAGCGAATCGGTCATTGTCGCGGGCGAGTGTCAGCCACACCGCCAATGCCGAATGGCGGCGAGTGGCCCACAGGGGCGGAGCCAGAGAGAGCTGGGGGCCATGGCGCCTCATTTTGGGACAACTGGTTTCAGGGTAAGCCTATGCCCTTACCGCGCCGCTGGAGACGGGAAAAAAACGAATGAGTCGGGAAGGGCCTCGCAGCGAGGACCAGGCCTTTGAGATAGAGTTGATTTTCGGCTGAGCCGGAGGTTCACAGCGCCCCGGAAAGGAGTGGATTCCTCTCCAGGGCAGGAGCTTCTGGGAGCATTCACCTCCCATGGGCCCTTTCGAGAATCGTACAGACCAACTGGAAAGGCAAGCAGCCCATCGGCAGAAACGGCGATCACACCGATCGCGACGCACCCCGAGAGCACGCCGCTGTCTGCTGAAGGGATGCGAGCGGCGCTTTCAAGGAAAACATGCACGGCAGCGCTATTGCAGCCCGGAGTGCCGGCAGGCGGCGCGCAAGTGGTCGGAGTGGAAGGCCCGGCTGACTTACCGGGCCACAGCGGCTGGCAAGCAGAAGCGGAACGGGCAAAGCCGCCGCTACCGCAAGCGGGTCAAAGAGCAGAACACACCACAGAGGAAGGCCGTTCGAGAGGCCGCGAGGGTCATCAGTAGGAACTTTTTTTGACGGCTGCTGCGACCGGCCTGGCTGCTACGAATGGTTCGTCCGCCGGCCGCGATCGCCGCTGCAACGGTTCTGCTCGCATGCCTGCCAACGCGCCATGGAATGTGTCTGGGAGCGCGAGCGGCGCTGGCGCAGAACGCAGATCCGGCACCATCATCGGCAGGGAGAGCGGCCCACTGCGCGGCAGCCGTGAAAGCCACGAAATAAGCTTGCCATATTGATCAGCCGCCCCTGCTGCGCGTACGTTCAGCCTGTGCTGCGCTGGGCCGACGAGAACGTGCTGGAGTTGGGATGCCAGCAGATAGGCGAGCACTATGGCCGTTATCGCCTGCACCTACCGGAAGCAGAACGGGCCATGGCGCGGTCACTGGAGCGTTACGGGCAGTTGTCGCCGGTGGTGGTGTGCCGGCGCCAGGAACGGTACGAGCTGATCGATGGGTTCAAGAGGCTGGGCGCGGCGCGCACCCTGGCGGGCTTCTCGCATTTGTCGGCCCGGTTGCTGGAAGCCGACGAGCGCACGGCCAAGGCGGCCATCTACGGGCTGAATCGCGCCGGCGGCCGCACCCGGGAGTTGGAGGAAGCCTGGATCATTCAAGCCCTGGTGCGGGAAGACGGCATGACTCAGGTGGAAGTGGCGGAGTTGTTAGGACGGCACAAGAGTTGGGTGTGTCGGCGGCTGGCATTAATCGAGCGGCTGGGACCGAAGGCGAAGGACGAATTGCGCGTGGGGCTGCTGTCGCCCACCGCCGCGCGTCAGATCGTGCGGTTGCCGGAGGGCAACCAGGCGGAAGTTCTGGAGGCCACCCGGCGCGAGGCGCTCAGCACTGCGGAGTTAGCCGGGGTGGTGGACCTGTGGCTCGGCTGCGCCGAACGGCGCCAGCAAGAGTACCTGCTGCAGCATCCGCGCGAAGCGTTGTCGCAGGCCCACGGAGCACCACCCGCGGCACACGACCCGCGATTGAGCGAAACCGGAAACCGCGTGTGGAAGCGCGTGGGGCTGCTGCTGGATGTGCTGGGCCGTATGGAAGTGTGGTTGGCGCATCAGGGTCGCACAGGGCTGACGCCGGAAGATCGCGTGATTCTGCTGCCGCGCTTCCAACGGCTGGCGCGGGATGCGGGATCGGTAGCGGCTTTGAGCCAAGACTTCGTCGGTGAACTGGAGCAGGCGTGAACGAGTTCACTCGCAACGAGATCGTGCGGCTGCACTACGGTGGCGCTTCCCAGCGCCGCATTGCCCGTCTGTTGGGTATTGCTCGTGAGAGCGTGTCACGCTTGCTGGCAGCGCACGAAACTGGCCGCAGCGGCACAGGAGAGAAGGAGCGCTTCCGCCGGCCAAGTCTGCTGGACCCGTTTGCGGATCAGATCACCCAACTGCTGGAACGCTATCCCCATCTCACCGCCGTGCGGCTGCACGAGGAACTGCGCCGGCTGGGCTTCCAGGGTCGCTACACCATCGTGCGCGATCGGCTCCGCGCCCTCCGGCCGCATCTGCCCAAACCCCCCGTCGAGCGGTTTGAAACGGCTCCAGGGCTGCAAGCGCAAATGGATTTCTCGCCTTACGAGATCGCCTTCACCGCCGAAGGCCGGCGCCGCGTGCACGCCTTTAGTTACATTCTGGCTTTCTCGCGCCGCCAGTACGTCCGGTTTGTGGAGACACAGGATTTTGTCACCACCATCCGCGAGCACGTGCGCGCGTTTGAATTTCTCGGTGGCCTGGCAGCCACTTGTCTCTACGACAACATGAAAGTCGTAGTGACCGGATATGACGGCGACCAGCCGATTTACAACACCCGCTTTCTGGCCTTCGCCACGTACTATGGCTTTCAACCCTGGGCTTGCCGCCCGCGGCGGCCACAAACCAAAGGTAAGATTGAGCGCCCGTTTTCCTATATTTCTCAGAATCTGCTCAATGGCCGGACCTTCACTTCCCTGGAGCACTTGAATGAGGTCACGGCACAATGGTTGGCTCAGACCGCCGATGTGCGCTTCCATCACGAGATCAAGGCACGGCCGATCGACCGCTTCCAGGAAGAGAAACCACACCTGTTGCGCTTACCCGCCAGGCCTTATGACACTGCCCGGGTTCTCTACCGCACGGTCAACAGTGAAGGCCATGTGATGTACCAGCAGAACTTCTACTCCGTGCCGTGGCAGCGGATTGGCGAACTGCTGCCAGTACGCATCACCGAGAAGGAACTGATTGTCTACGGCCCTGATGTGCGTGAGATCGCCCGCCATGAACTGTACCCTTCTGGGATCACTGGAGAGAAGCACAACCTGCCGGAACATGCTCCGGGACGCGATCATCATCAGAAATACGAGTTGCTGAAGGAGCGCTTCGCCGAGTTCGGCGCGTCCGGAGTACTGTTTCTCGACGAATTGATCCGCACCCGCCGTTGTGGGAAAAACGAGGCGGCGCGCGTGTTGGGCCTACTGGCTACCTACCATCGCGATGACCTGGTGCGGGCTCTGGAACGCGCCGTCCGCTACCGCGCCTATTCGTGGTCGGCGGTAGAACGAATCCTGGCGGCACAGGCGCGCCCCCGCTCGGTGTGGGAGTCGCTGGAGGCGGAAGCACAGGAACAACTCGACGCCCTGTTCCGGCAGTCCCCTTTATCGGTTCGTTCCACGGCGGAGTATCAGCCGCTGCTGGAGGAAACGGCCCATGGCGATGAAACAGAAGACGACCAAGATAACCCCAACGAAGGCGACGACCCCACTGCGTGACCAGTGCTTGAGCCACTGCGCCACACTAGGTATTCCGCTGGAACCCGCAGCGCTGGATGAGCTGTTATCCCGGGCGGAAAAAGAGGGCCTGCCCCACTTGCAGTTCCTGGATCTGCTGTTGGGCGCTCAGGCCAATGCCCGGCGCGAACGCGGGGTGGCGCGCCGCATTCGCGAAGCTCACTTTGCAGAAGACAAGACGCTGGAGGCATTCGACTGGCAGTTTAATCCCGAGGCGTTCGACCGCGTGCGGATCGAGGAGTTAACCACGGGTGACTTCATCCGGCGCCGGAGTAATTTGATCGTAGTTGGCTGGAGCGGGATCGGAAAAAGTCACATCATCCAGGCAATAGGGCACAAGGCCTGTGTCAACGGTTACCGTGTTCTCTACCGCACCTCCGCAGCGTTGCTCTCCGATCTGACGGCATCCCTCGCCGACAAAACTCTTCCCGCACGCTTGCGCCGCTACGCGAGCCCAGATTTTTTGATTATCGATGAGTTCGGGTTTGACCGCATCGAGCGCGTGGAGTGTCCGGAAGCCGCTCATCTGCTCTACAAAATCATCGCTGCACGCAACCAAAAACGCTCAACCGCGGTAGTGACCAACGTGGACTTCGAAAAATGGGGAGAATATCTTCCCGATGGTCCGCTGGCCATGGCCTTCCTGGATCGACTGGTGGAACGAGCGATCATTTTGAAGGTCACCGGCAAATCCTACCGGGCATGGCTGGCCCAACAAGCCGCAGAGACCGAAGCCACAAAGAAACCGATGGACTAAAGACTACCCAACCTCTCTGCGATTTCTCTCATCCGGCGACGGCCATCGCGTAACCCACTTGCTGGCCTGGTTTCACCCGCCAAAATGGCTGTGTTTTTCGTCGCCATCGACATTCGAATCTAGAACAAGTTGGACAGCGCTTGGTACAGCTCTATCAGGCGTGGGGAAAACCGCAGAAGGCCGCCGAGTGGAAGCAACAGTTGAATTCGATCAAAACCCAAGTTCCACAATGAGGCTGCCCCCTCTCAAATCCCTACATCATCAGCGGCGGGGATCCCCGGGGTG
>DASVWZ010000282.1:0-9151 GCA_036392935.1 Terriglobales bacterium
TTCCTCAACAATTGAAGTCAGGCACCACCAGTTCTTTGACAACTTATGACCCAAAATGGGTGAGATCGGCTCTAGCTGACGGCTGATAGCTGACGGCTGATAGCTGACGGCTGATAGCTACCCTAACTCCTTTGTTTCCGAGATTTTACCTCTAACCCCTTTAAAACCATAGATCTAGCGGGAGCGCTCCCGCTAACCCGCTGATTCTAAAAGATCAGCGCAAGGGGGGTGGGGGGAGGGGGGTACCCGGTTTTTGCGTGCACAGGGGCGATAGTCGTTACAACAACTATCTCCGCCATATCCGACAGCGCGGAAACCAAACTCCCAAAACGGGAAAAGCGCCAGACCTAGCCTTCCAGCGTGCTGACCGCGCCCAGTCTCTGCCGCACCAGCTCCTCAGCCCGAGCCAAAACTTCGTCCTCGGACATGGAACTCGAATCCAGCATCACCGCATCCGGGGCCGGCACCAGCGGAGAGGTCAACCGCGTCCGGTCCCGCCGGTCGCGCTCACGTAATTCGGCTGCAACCGCCGCCGCTGCCGTTTCCGGCAAATTCCGTTGCGCCAGCCGCCGCTGCTCCCGCACCACCGGGTCGGCATCGAGAAAAATTTTTACATCCGCCAGCGGAAAAACTTTGGTCCCAATGTCTCTGCCTTCCATGATTACGCCGCCGCTTTCGCCCATCTCCTGCTGCTTCGCCACCATCCACTCGCGCACCTTCGGATGCACCGACACTCGCGACGCTCCTTCGGTCACATCCGTTTCGCGCACTCGAGCAGTCACATCGCTTCCATCCAGAAAAACCCGGTTTCCCGTCGGACTCGGCTCCAACTGTATGCGCGATCCGCGCGCCAGCTTCAACAGGCTATCTTCATCGTCAAACGACACATCGTTCAGGATCGCCTTTAGCGCCAGCGCCCGATACATCGCTCCACTCTCCAGGTTCGTGTATCCCAGCCGCCGCGCCAGCCGCGACGCAATCGTGCTCTTGCCCGCTCCTGCGGGCCCATCAATCGCGATGATCAGTCCTCGAGGCTTAGCTCCCATGCAAGAGAGTGATTTTACACGCTGGCCGACGCGAAACCATCCTTATTCGCAGCGCAAACCGGCTGGTCACACGTCACAGAACCTCCGCCCATCGCCGTCTATACTGTTGGCTAACGTCACCGTCACGAGGACGCAACTAGCTATGCCACTTGTTCTAACCACTACGCAGGATGCGATCGCCACCATCACGCTGAATAACCCCAAGGTCAATGCGCTCAGCAGCGCGCTGATCGAGGAACTTTGCGGCGCGCTCTGCAAGATGCAACTTCCGGACGTGCGCGTGGTCATTCTTCGCGCCGCTCCCGGCGCCAGGATTTTCTCCGCCGGCCACGACGTCCGCGAGCTGCCCACCAACGGCCGCGATCCGCTGACTTACAGCGACCCGCTGCGCACCGTCATCCGCACCCTCGAAGCTCATCCGGTCCCAATCATCGCCATGGTGGAAGGATCCGTTTGGGGTGGCGCCTGCGAACTGGTTCTCAGTTGCGATCTCATCACCGCCGCCGACGATTCCACCTTCGCCCTGACGCCCGCCAAACTCGGCGTGCCTTACAATCTGTCCGGCGCGCTCAACTTCATTAAGGTTGCCGACATGCATTTCATCAAAGAAATGCTCTTCACCGCGCAACCGGTTCCCGCCTTGCGCATGGCTTCTTGCGGCGTCATCAACCACGTCGTCCCGCGCGAACTGCTCGAACCGATGACCATGAAACTGGCGAAAGAGATTTCTGCAACTTCTCCGCTGGTGCAGAGAATTCTAAAAGAAGAGCTGCGCGTGCTCAGCAACGCCCGCCCCATGAGCCCTGAAAGCTACGAGCGCATTCAAGCCCTGCGCCGCGAAGTTTACGACAGCGACGATTACCGCGAAGGCATTCAGGCTTTTCTCGAGAAGCGATCTCCGTGCTTTCAGGGAAAATAAATCGTCTGGCTGAAGCGCTTGATCACCACACTTTGCAGATCTTGTCCGCCGGCCGCACCATCGCTTGCCCTGCCTTGCACTGAAAAGCCTGCTGATATTCCGGCATATTCTCGACCACTCCGTTGATCCGATACACCGCCGGCGAATGATGATCCGTCATCGCACGCACTCGCAAATCCTCCGGACGCTCGTTCGCACAATCCCACTGCGCAAAGCCGATGAAAAACCTCTGCTCCGGCGTCAATCCGTCAATCGGCTGCAGATTCATGTCTTTCGTCTTTTCCTTCCACGCCACGTAAGCCAAAATCTCGCCGCCAAGATCGGCCACATTTTCGCCCAGCGTCAACTTGCCGTTGATGTGTACATCATCCACAACCACATAACCCGAATACTGATCTTCCACACATTTGGTTCGGGCATCGAACTTCTCGCGATCTTCTTTCGTCCACCAATCCCTCAAATTCCCCTTCGCGTCCCACTGGCTGCCTTGATCGTCGAAGCCATGCGTCAGCTCGTGACCAATCGTTCCGCCGGTGTCACCGTAATTTGGCGCATCATCCATCTTGGCGTCGTAAAGCGGAGGCTGCAAAACTCCCGCCGCGAAGTTGATGTCATTCATCTGATCGTTGTAGTACGCATTCACCGTCGGCGCGGTCATGTCCCATTCGCCGTGATCAACCGGCTTGCCGATCTTGTTGATGTCCCGCCGGCTTTCGAACTGGTGCGTGCGCTCCACATTCCCCGCGAAGTCATCCGCCGTGATCGTCACCGAACTGTAATCGCGCCATTTATCCGGATAGCCGATCTTGTTGCGCACGCCCGCCAGTTTCTCCAGCGCCTGTTGCTTAGTCTGCGCGCTCATCCAATCCAGCTCGCGGATGCGCTCTCCCATCACTCCTTCGATTCGCTGCACCATGTCCAACGTGCTCGCCTTAAGCTCCGGCGAAAACACCTTCGCCACGTAAACCTGTCCCAGCGCTTCGCCCAGGTTGTAGTCCGTATATTGAACGCAGCGTCGCCAGCGCGGCTGCAGCTCTTTCGCGCCACGTAAATACTTCCGGTAGAACTCGAAGTTCTCCTGCACGAACTTCGACGAGAGATACGGCGAAGCCGTATCGATCACGTGAAACCGGAAGTAAGTCTTCCAGTTGTCGATCGGCTCCGACCCAAGCATCGTATTCACCTGCTTAATGAACGCCGGCGCATCCACATTCACCGTCTCAAACTGCGGATACTGCATCTCCCGGTAATAAGCGGTCCAGTCGAAGTTCGGCGCCAGTTGCTCGAGATCGGCCACCTTCATCTTGTGCACCAGTTCATGCGGATTCCGCCGCTGCACCCGCGTCAGCGAAGCCTCGGCCATCGCCGTTTCCATGCGCAGGATCGTCTCGGCGTTCTTCTTGGCTGCCTCCGGGCTGTCGCCTGCCAACTCGAGCACCGCCTGCACATGCTGCAAATACCGCGCCCGAATCTCCTTCGACTTGTCATCCGTCTTGGTGTAGTAGTCGCGATCCGGCAAGCTCAGCCCGCCCTGGTCAACATCTGCGATCACTACTTCCGAGTTGTCCGGATCTTGCGTCGACCCGGCGGAAAACAGCGGCGAACTGTTATAGCCGTATAACCGGTAAGTCAGCTGCAGCCGCGCCACCAGCGGCGTCAAGTCCTTCACCGTTTTCACCTGCCCGATCGAATCGAGATGTCCCTGAATCGGCGCCATCCCCAACTTCTCGACCGCTGCCTCATTCATGCAAGCAGCATAAAAATCCCCGATCTTCTGCTCCACCGGCGTCCTTGACGCATTCGCCGGACCTGCCTGCTCCAGCATCCCGCGCAAGAACGCCAGATTGTCCTGATAAAGCTTTCCGTACACCGACCACGACGTCTGGTCTGGCGGAATCGGATTCTTCTTCTGCCATCCCCCGCACGCATAGTGATAAAGATCCACGCACGGATCGACCGACTTGTCCATCGAGGTCAGATCCAGGCTGGGCGAGTAGGGCAAAACCGGTGCGGCTGGCGAGTTCTGCGCCATCACGATACCCGCAAACAGCATCCACACCGCAACCACGGAACAAAATAGGGGTTTATTCATAATGTCCTTCGACGCTTTTATCTCGAAAAGGTGAGAGCAAGACATATTAATGCACTTGGCAAGAATTATGAAGGGAGCGAACTGGAGGCGTTCTGGATGGCACTTTTCATCTGAAGAAAAATTAACGACCTTCCTCCTGGTTCCTCCACAAGATATCTGCGCATATGGTGCCACGGTGGTATCTTTGGTGATTGGTTCACGCTACCGCCGGGGCACGCAGCAAAAACATAAACATGGACGTCCTCAACCAGCTTTTTGAGCGCCACTTTCACGCTCTGCCGGAAAACATTCAGCCTTTACAGGGCGAACTTGGTGGTTCCGGACGCAAGATTGTTCGGCTCTCTCGCGGTAACAATACCGCCATCGGCATCCTCTATGATGTTCGTGAAGAAAACCGCGCCTTCATCGAGTTCTCGCGCCATTTCCGTAAGCACGGCTTGCCCGTCCCTGAAATTTACGCCGAAGATCTCGCCCACGGCGCGTACCTGGAAGAAGACCTCGGATCGACCACGCTGTTCGAGTTTCTTTCTGCCCATCGCTCTGGTCCTGAGATTGCGCCTGAAGTCATCGAAGCCTATCGCCACGCTGTCGCTACGCTGCCGCGCTTCCAGGTCGAAGCCGGCCGCGATCTCAATTACAAACTCTGCTACCCCCGCAGCAGCTTCGACCGCCAATCCATCGCCTGGGACCTGAATTATTTCAAGTATTATTTCCTTCGCCTCGCGGGCGTTGCCTTCAACGAGCAGGCGCTCGAAAAAGATTTCAGCCGGCTCACAAAGTTTCTCCTCACCACCGATCGAGATTATTTTCTCTATCGCGACTTCCAGTCGCGCAACATCATGCTGCGCGACGGCCGACCATTCTTCGTCGACTACCAGGGTGGCCGCAAAGGTGCTCTGCAATATGACATCGCCTCAATTCTCTTCGATGCCAAAGCCGATCTGCCGCCCGATCTGCGCGCACAACTACTCGATCACTATCTCAGCGCGCTCACCGAATATATGCCGGTCGACCGCGACGCTTTCATGCATCACTACTATGCCTATGTTTACGTGCGCATAATGCAGGCACTCGGCGCCTACGGATTCCGCGGCTTCTACGAGCGCAAACCGATCTTCCTGCAGAGTGTGCCGTATGCCTTGAAGAACATCCGCTGGCTGATTGCGAACACCACGTTGCCCATCGCGCTGCCCACGCTCATGGACGCCTTCAACGGCATGCTCGCCTCCGAAAAGTTATGGGGCCTGGCCGAAAAAGGCGACCCGACGGCACCCGGTAGGGACGTAACTCGTTACGTCTCCGCCAAACAACCGCTGACCGTTCGCATCTTCAGTTTCTCCTTTCACAAAGGCGATCCGCCGAAAGATGAAAGCGGCAACGGCGGCGGCTTTATCTTCGACGGCCGCAGCCTTCCCAACCCCGGCCGAGAAGACCGTTTCAAGCCATTAACCGGAAGAGATGCCCCGGTCGCTGAGTTTCTCGACTCGCAACCGAGCGTGCACGAATTTATCGCCAACGCCGAAGCCTTGGTCGATGCTAGCATCGCCAATTACCGCGAGCGCGATTTCCACAACCTGATGGTCTCCTTCGGATGCACCGGGGGCCAGCATCGGTCCGTATACCTTGCCGAACAACTAGCCAAACATCTTCGCAGTAAGAACGGCGTTCAGGTCGTCGTCCACCATCGCGAACTGGAGAAACTGGGCAAAATGAAAGCCATTCCGTGAAGGCCATGATCCTATGGGGGCCCTGACATGAAGGCGATGATTCTGGCCGCTGGCCTGGGCACGCGCCTGCGCCCGCTCACCGACTCGCGTCCTAAAGCCCTCGTCGAAATCAACGGTCGCACTCTGCTCGAAATCACTTTGACGCGCCTGCGCGACTTTGGCGTTCGCGACGTCATCATCAATGTCCATCACTTCGCCGACATGATCATCGACTATCTGACGAAGAAACAGCGCTTCGGTATGCGCATCGAAATCTCCCGTGAAGACATACTTCTCGATACCGGTGGCGGCCTCAAAAAAGCCGCTTGGTTTTTCCTCGAAGACGCAACCAAATCCAACATCGACGACCCGTTCCTTCTTCACAACGTCGATGTCATCAGCGACATCGATTTCGGCCGCATGTTGCAAGCCCACAAACAAACTCACAGCCTGGCAACCCTCGCGGTGCAGAAGCGCGAAAGCTCGCGCTATTTTCTCTTCGACGATCACAACCACCTCTGCGGCCGCCGCATTAAAAATAAAGACACCAATAATGAAGACGAAATCGCCCGCCCCGCAAATCGTCCGCAAGCCCTCGCCTTCGCCGGCATCCACATCATCTCGCCACGCCTGCTCAACATGATCTCCGAAAACGGCGCATTCTCCATCGTCACCACCTATTTGCGTTTGGCCGCCCAGGGAGAGAACATCACCGCTTTCCGTGCTGACGAATATTCCTGGCGCGATCTCGGCCGGTTGGAAGATTTGCAAAAAGCCGAAAGGGAATTAAAGCTTGAATAGAATCTACTCTGGTCGCCCCACCGGTGCCGCGCGCTTCCCATCACCCACACTCCGCGCCGGAGTCAACTGCAGCAACGATCGACTGCTCACCAGCACAAAGCTCAACTCCCGCGCTGCAATCAGCGCATGGATCGCCTCTTTCACCCGCGACCGTGAAACGAAGTTTCCAAAAAACGACTCAACCTCACTCTGCTCCGCCGCCACCACCGAATCCAAATACTTCGACACCAGCGCCGACAGCGCCTCCGCCACCGACAAATTCATCCCCTCGCGCACCGCCTCCGGCGCCCACCGGTACAGCACATCCCAGAACGATCCCTCCGCCGGGTTGTAATCCACGCGCGTAATCCGCAGCTTCGACCACAATTCCCCCAGCGACTTGTCCAGCGCCGCCGTCGACGTGCCTTTGCCAAGCGTCTCCAGCAATTTCTGCTTTGAGACCGGCCCCTGCCGCCGAATCACTTCGTAGGCGTCGCAGGCCAACTCCGAAAACTCAGCGCGCGGTCCCGCCTTCGGCGCCTGCTTGGGATTTCGCTCGCCCACCAGCGCATAAAAATAAGGAAAGATCGACGCCGCCACCAGAAACCCATTGTTCTCGCCAAACAGATTCGCTTCGTAGGCATCGTGCTCGCGCAGCAACCGCACCATCAAATCCGTCGCCTCGCGCGCCCGCGGATCGGCAAAGGCATGCTGCCACGTCGGCAAATGATCCTCCGCGCCCACCCACGCCCCAATAAACGTCGGCGCGAGCAACGGCGGCTTCATCGGATAAAGCAAACAAAATCCCACCGACTCGATAAACGACCGTGCATCTTCCAACGTGCGCACCGGCGCGCCGTTCAGCCGCCACTTCTCCCGCCGCAACTCGTCGAGTTCAGTCATAAAGCAGTTGTCAGTCATCAGTCATCAGCCAACCCACCTTAGCCTCAGACTGACGACTAACGACTAACGGCTAACGACTAGATTCTCTTAAACGCCCTCTGAATCTCCTTCAATGAGTATCGCAGAACCACCGGCCTGCCGTGCGGACACGACATCGGACACTCCGTCTTCGCCAGCTCCGCAATCAGCCACTCCATCTTGTTTTGCTCCAGCGGCATGTTCACCTTGATCGCCGCATGGCACGCAATCGACGCCGCAATCCGCGTCCTAACTTTCTCCATATTTAGCGCCTGCTCTTCGCGCGATAACTGATCGAGTAACTCCGCCAGCATCCGCTCAACTTCCGCCGCATCCAGCCCCGCCGGAGCCACTTTCAACGCCACGCTGCGGGATCCAAACGGTTCCGCTTCAAATCCGTTGTGCGCCAGCTCATCCGAAATTTCCGCAAACACCGCCTGCTGCGCCGGAGTCAGCTCCAGCACCAGCGGCATCAGCAATCGCTGGCTTTCGACCTTCTGCGCGGCTCGCTGCCGCAGAATTTTCTCGAACAGCACTCGCTCATGCGCCACATGCTGATCGATGATCCACAGACCTTCATGATTCACCGCCAGAATAAACGACTCGCGAATCTGCCCCAGCGGCTTCAGCGACGAAAGCGAAGGCGCCAGATCGCTCGCCGCTTCCGGCTCTTCGGGCGCGGGCGGTGTGCAGTTATCCCCCGGAACAAACTGCGGCGCAACGTAATCCGGCGCTCGGCCCAGCGCAACCGCCGCATTTGCCTCCACGCTGATTCCGCCCTCGAACCGAAACCTTTCCGTTGCCGCCGGAACCACCGGCGCCCGCAACGCAAAGTCCTGCGCCGAACCCGCGGGTGCATACAACTCACGCCACGCCGCCGTTCCCTGGCTGCCCGGGCTCAACGCCGCGCCCGCCGTCGGATGCGCCCCAATCTCTGTCGTAAACTGTGGCACCGGACGCGCTTTCATCAGCGCCGCCCGCACCGAATCGCGCACAAAATCGTGTGTCACCGTCTGCTGCCGGAATCGCACCTCGGTCTTCGACGGATGCACATTCACATCGACTTCCCCGCTCGGCAACTCCAGAAACAGCAGCACCACCGGATACACCGTCGGCGGAATCACATTTCTATACGCCTCGGTCAGCGCATGTTGAATCAGCCGGTCGCGAATCAGCCGCCCATTCACAAACACAAAAATCGAATTGCGGTTCAGCTTCTGTATCTCCGGCTTCGAAACGAATCCGTGCACCCGCAACTCTCCGGGCTCGGCCGGCAATCCGTCATCCTCTTCTGTTTGTTCCCGTCGCCACGGCGGAGGCTGCGGCAGCCCAATCCGCTCCAGCGGCTGCGTCGCCGCCACCGGAATCAACTGATCGAGCACATCCCTTCCAAACACCTGATACACCCGCTCGCTGTGCCCCGCGACCGGTGGCGCTACCAGCATCGCATTGGTCGCCGAGTGCAATTCAAAATGCTTTTCCGGATGCGCCAGAGCATAATGCGTGACCAGCGACGCAATATGCGACAGCTCCGTCGACTCCGACTTCAAAAATTTCTTACGCGCCGGCGTATTGAAAAACAAATCCCGCACCGTGATCGACGTTCCCTCCGGCAGCCCCGCTTCTTCCACTTTGAAAATTTTCCCGCCGTTGATCTCGATTACTGTGCCCGAGCTTTCCTCCGGCG
>DASVWZ010000283.1:0-3313 GCA_036392935.1 Terriglobales bacterium
GTTCAGCGCCGAAGCAGCCTTGGCTTCGCGCTGGAAGCGGCTGAGCGCCTGCGGGTCATGCGCCACATCATCGGGCAGGAATTTGAGCGCGACGAATCGGTCGAGGTCGGTGTCTTCCGCCTTGTAGACGACACCCATCCCGCCGCCGCCGAGTTTTTCTACGATGCGGTAGTGGGAGATGGTCTCGCCGATCACTGGGCTGAAATACTACGGAACAGTGCGCGGCAAGTCAATGAAATGCGGAGAGTTGGCAGAAGTGCCTCGGGTCAATTGACGTAACATCGCGATTACACTCAAAATCCCCGAAAAAGGCGAAGGAAAAGCGCATGCTTGTGCTAACGCTGATTTTCGACAGTCAAAGGATACAATTCCGAACTGTGTATCAGCTAGTAGCCGAAACAACCGCACTGTTTGAGCGCCTCGTTGCTGAACTTCCAGCAGGCGCAGCAGCCGTCCATGTGCGTCAACATAGCGCCGGAACCTCAATCGATGTCAGACCCGCCAATCCGGCTTCGGCTAAATTTGGAGTCCACACCGACGACTTCGAGATACACAGTTTCGGCTTTGGTCCTCGGTCGCAATGGGAATTTCCTTGGGAGCGCCGGTATCGCAAAGGCGAGAAGGACGTTCTCACCGAAATTGAGGAAATGGCAAGGGCCGTCATCGCGGGACACTGTGAACTAAAGCGTGGACTTTTTTGGCTGACTGCCGAACTTCATGTAGGCGACTACACTTACAAAGTAACGGACTTACCAATGTTTGGTATTCCGTTCAGCAAACGCCAATATGCGCCCTATGCGGACTAACATCCTTCCATAAGAAGGCCGGTCGGAGTGAAGGGTTTTCGTTTTCGGTTTCTTGGAACATGGCTGTAGCTCTGCCGAGCTGATTCGACTGCCGAGTCGATACTGCTGCCACCCCTCCATCCGCGCTCTTGATGAGCGATTCTACGCTCGGTGCGAGTTGAGTGTTCTCATTTCAGCCGGTGCTGCCAGACCTCCGTTCCATCCTGCTTCGATGAAAGTGGGCCTGGCGATTAACGCAGTCACCGGAACTCGGCTTTTCGACTTTTGCTTTTCCTTGCCTTCGAGCGTGCTGTTAACTTTCGCCAGAGTGCCAAAGTTGGTGACGCCGCCACCGTTCTCCGCAAAGCCATGTTGGATGGTAAATCCCGAAATAGTGACATTGGCTTTCGAGCCGGGAATTGTGAGCATCGTGCCGTTCCGACCGCCGTCAATAATCGTCGTGCTGGCGCCTGCAAACGATCACCTTCAGGTTGAAGTTGATGGTGAGGTTCTCGGTATAGGTGGCGGCGGCAACCATGATGGAACGTTCGAGGCGCAGCGTTCATTTTTATTGAAATTGTGCGGACTCGGCTTGGGCTTCTTTCAGGATGGGGATGTCGGGATCGGCGTCTTTCCAGAGAGTGAGGAAGTCTTTGTAAGCGGTGAGGGCGCGGGTGCGGGCGGCGTCGCGATCGGCGGAAGATTCCTGGCTTGAATTATTCCCAGGTTTCGCAACTTCAGCGAAACCTGGGCCACGAAAAGTAATTCCGGCTTCGCGTGCGTAGGCGCGGGCGATGCCGAGGCGAGCCAAGGCTCCGGTCCAGCAGTTCCAGACGATGCCACCGTGGTCGAGAATTTTCTGGAATTCGGCAGCGGCTTCTTTGTCTTCTCCGGCGGCGAGGTAAGCCTGACCGCGAACGTACGCTGGATAAAGACAGGAAAGATTGGCGACGAAGGCGATTTGCCCGAACTCGACGGGTGGGGCGGTGGGTTGGAGATCGGAGATAGCGTCTGAGGGATTCTTACGGTTCAGCGCGAGTTGGGATCGAATCGCTGGCAGCCATAGGGACTGGATCTGCGTGTCGAGCGGATAGCGCTTGTTCAGATCCTGGGCGAGCGGGTCGGCGTGGGCCGGATCGCCCGCGAACGCATAGGCCAGTGCGGATTCGACTTCAACACCCTGGCTTGTCGGAAGCAGTTTTAAGGCTTCTGCGGCGGCCTGTTTGGCTTCCGCGGCATTGCCGAAGGCGGCTTCACGCTGGGCGGCGATCGCCTGCCAGATGGCTCCAGTCTCTTTGCTGTCGGCGCGGATAGCAGAGTCGACGGCGCGCCTGGTCAGCTCCCGCGCCTGGGCGAGATGCCCGGCGTAAGCCGCCGTATCAGCAGCGAGCGAGAGACCGAGATTTTCTTCCGGCTTGCCCGGATACCACTGCTGCTGTTCGGCCATGGCGGCGGAATCGGACGCGAGAAAGGCCAGAGCGTAGAGTGCATTGTGAGCGACGAAGTCATCGAGCTTGCGCGCGAGCATTTCGTCGATGGCCTGGCGCGCTTCAGCGAAACGTTGCAAGGCGATCAGGCTGTTGCCCAGGTTTTCATGGGGGATGACTTCATCGGGGCTGAGGCGAAGGCTTTCGCGGTAGGCTTCGACCGATTTGTCGTATTGGCCTTGCAGGGCGTAGACATTGCCGAGGCCGTTGTACGCGCTGGCGTCTCGCGGGTAGCTGGCGATCCATTCCTGATAGGTCTGAGCGGCTTTATCGAGTTCTCCGGTTACGGATTGATAGTAATCGGTGCTGATATGCAGCTTTTCGCGTTCGCTGGCATGGTCGCGCAGCTCGAATGCCCTGGTGTAGTACTCACTGGCGCGCCCCAGTTCGGAAAGGCCGAAGTAGCTGTCGCCGACGGCATCGTAGCCCATGGCGAAATTGGGATCGAGTTGGATGGCGCGTTGATCGTAGGGCAGGGCAGCGGCATAGCCTTTTTCAGCGCGAGCTTTGCGCCCGAGGCTGTACGACTGCAAAGCTTCAAGCGAAGAGGTAGCGGCCTGCTCCAGTGGGGCATCGAGTTTGTGAACCGAGGCCAGCGATTCGCCAAGTTCGCCGCGAAGTTTCGATGCCATCTCGCCCAGTGCGTCCAGCACTTTTTCCTTGCTTGCTGCCGTGGCTTGTTCTTCTGCCAGGAGCTCGCCGCTTTGACAGTTGACGGCCTTAAGGCCGAGAACGTTTTGGCTGCCCAGGCTGGCGATTGATCCGGCGATGTATGCCTTGCTGCCGGCGCGCTGGCAAAGTTCGCGGGCGATATCTGGCGTGAGTTTGGTGCCGGGAGGGCGCGTCATGAGCTTCAGAGTGTTGGCCACAGCGTTGTCGGAGAGCACATTGAGAAAGGGTGACTGGTTGAGCGAGACGCTAAGCGCGGTTTTGAGCGTGTCATCAAAAACGGGGTCGCCGGTTGTGTTATCGAAGTCGGTGAGGACGACAGTGTCTTTGTCGGTGAGCGGTGTGGCGCGGCGAGAGCGGTAGTAGAGGTCG
>DASVWZ010000284.1:0-9899 GCA_036392935.1 Terriglobales bacterium
CTCCTCCACGAACTGCTTGCGTTTCTCCACCACTCCGCTCACTTTCCAAGGCATGCTTTGTTCTAGCCGCCTTCTGTGAACGGACCAAACTGTCAACCATCTCCCCGGTCTGTTTTGTCAATTATGTCCCCGGTTTGGACCATCGGGAGGGCACGACTTCAGTCGTGCCGATAAAGGCCCAAATGTGCGGCTTTAGCCGCTGAGGGACGGCTCGTATCGGGGCACGCCTTCAGGCGTTCCGTAACAACTCCCCGAAATCCATTGTCATTCCGAGGGCCTTAGCCCCGAGGAATCTGCTGTGAATGACCGAGGCCCATCCGTGCCCATCCGTGGCCAAAAAGGGTTTGAGAGCAGCTCAAGAAAGGCGAACAAACAGCGAATCAACGCGGACCGAGCCCCGAAAAAAATAACCCCTTACCCGTATTTTACCGTGCCGTAGGGGGTAAGCACAACACCTTTGCCAACTTTATATTTCCCATCGAATCATTGCTTTGCGTCAAAAATGCCGCTTTTGCCTCTTGGCAAGATTTTCTATGAAAAATCACATACTCGCCGACGAGTCAACTGACGACCGATGACTGACGACTGAAGACCCGCGTATTACAATGTTCCGCTGGCGCAAACTCTCGTGTATCCAATCATCAAGCTCGTCGCCGCGTGCATTCTGGCCAACTCCATCGCCCTCGCTGTGACCAACGACGTCTCCCGCCTCGCCTCCGCCGTTGATTATAAGTACAACCATATCAGTACGTTACAGTCAGACTTCACCGAGATCTACCGCGGCTCCGGCTCCGACCGTACCGAAACCGGCGCACTCTGGCTGAAAAAACCCGGCAAGATGCGCTGGGAATACCGTTCTCCTAAGGAGAAGCTGTTTGTCAGTGACGGGCGGGACGTGTGGTTTTACGTGCCCGGCGACCGGCAGGTAGAGCGATCTAAGCTTAAGAAAGTAGAGGACTTACGTTCTCCCGTCGGTTTCTTGTTGGGCCAGACGAAGCTGGAAAAGGAATTGCGTGGATTATCCGATGCGCCTGATCTAACCCCCCTGGAATCAGGCGATCGCGTGTTGCGTGGGGTGCCGCAGGCTATGGCTGACCGGGTGAGCGGAGTGGTGCTGGAAATCACGCCCGAAAACTGGATCCGCCGCATCCTGATTGAAGAAGTCGATGGCTCCGTAACTGACTTTCGTTTCAACAATCAACGCGCCAACATCGATATCCCCGAAGATCGATTCCGGTTCTCCCCTCCGCCGGGCGTAGTGATCGTTGACGGCCAGCTAGGGCAATGATTCGGCGAGGGTTACTCAAGGCATCAGGGGTCGTTTCCTGGTACCCGAGGACGGTGTCTAACAATGTTAGACTCGGGTCACGGCGCAACTGCCGAGGCAAGATTGGACCAAGGTGGCGTTTAAGTGACTGCTGCACAATAACTTAAGAGTACGCGCGTGGCAGAATTCGTAATAAAAATCGCGGACGAAAAAGGCAACCTCGTCGAGCAGGTCGAAAACGGCTACTCCGAGGCTGAGGTACGCGACCGTTTTCAGCAGCTAGGCTATCTCGTCTACTGGGTTAAACCCCGTGGAATCATGGCCGGCGGCATGAAGCTGAGCCGCACCCGCAAGGTCAAGCCAACCACTTTTTTGATCTTCAACCAGCAATTCCTCACCCTGATCAAAGCCGGCCTGCCTATCCTTAACTCATTGGATCTATTGATCAAACGCCAAAAAGACGGCTTCCTGCGCTCGCTTTTGCAAAACGTCCGCGACCGGGTCAAAGGGGGAGAACTTTTATCTGACGCCTTCGCCGCCCAGCGTACATTTCCAAAAATTTACAGCACCACCCTATTAGCCGGAGAAAAAAGCGGAAATCTGGAAGAAGTTTTAGGCCGATACATCGCCTTCCAACGCCTGGCACTAACCTTTAAGAAGAAGCTTTTGGTTTCGCTGGTTTATCCCACTTTACTGATCACGGTTGTGATTGTAATGCTTGTGTTTTTAGTCACTTACGTGGTTCCGCAGTTCGCCAAGCTCTACTCGGACATGGGCGCCGAACTGCCCGCGATTACGCTGCTTATGCTGGCGGTAGGCACCCACGCCCAAAAGTATGCGCCATTCGTTGGAATCGGGATCGTTCTGGCCATCCTCGCCATGTGGCAGTGGAAAAAAACCGACCGCGGCTCCGAGTCCGTCGACCGCGTGATTTTAAAAATGCCGATGCTCGGCGACATTTGGCTCAAATACCAGATAGCGAACTTTTCTCGAATGTTATCAACACTTTTGACGGGTGGCATGCCTCTGGTGCCGTCGCTTGAGACGGCCGCAGCCTCAATGTCGAGCCGCCGCATCTTAAATGGAATCAACGAAGCCGCCATCCGCGTACGCGAAGGCCAAAGCCTGGCCAAAAGTTTGGAAGAAGAGAAATTTTTTCCCGAACTTTCCGTCGAAATGATCGAGGTCGGCGAGTCAACCGGGGCTTTACCGGCCATGTTGAACTCGGTGGCGGAATTTTACGAAGAAGACGTGCAAACAGCTCTGGGCGCAGCCATGGCGCTGATCGAGCCGATTATTTTAATGATCATGGCAGTTGTGGTCGGCGGCATACTGATTTCGCTTTATCTGCCGATCTTTACCTTGGGTTCGAACATCCATTAACTGCGCTCGGGTTTGCGAAGATCGAGCGCAGGGTCAGAAGTTAGGTAGGGGATAATGGCTAGCATGGCTGATAACAAAACAGCGTTGGTGACTCCTCCGGTTGGCGGACGCACCAGCAAAAATGAAGAGATGGAAAAGGCGCAGGATATTGCGCGGCGTTACCGCTGCCAATTTGTCGATCTGCACAATTTCCAACTGCATCACGATCTGTTCAAGAAAATTTCTCCCCACCTGATGTTTCGCTACAGCTTCGTCCCGCTCGAAGAAACCGACGACGGCCGCCTGATCGTCGCCATTGCCGATCCGAGCCAGCTGATGATGATCGATGAGATCAGCCTGCTGCTCGGCAAGCGCATCGTCACCAAGGTTGCCACGCTTGGCCAGATCAGCGAAATCCTAAAGAAGACCGAGCAGTCAAAGCGCGTTCTCGAAGATGCCAGCGAAGGCTTTGCGCTCAACGTTGTTCATGAAGAAGAAGGCACCGGCGACGAGAGCATCTCGATTGACCGGTTGACCCAGCAGGGTGACACCAGCCCCATCATCCGCCTGGTCGATACCACCATCTTTACCGCGCTTCAGCGGCGCGCCAGTGACATCCATATCGAGACTCGCGACGACTCGGTCTGCATCAAGTTCCGTATCGACGGCGTGCTTACGCAAGCCATGCCGCCGATCGCCAAAGAGCATCACTCGACCATCATTTCGCGTATCAAAGTCATGAGCGAGCTCGATATTTCCGAGCGCCGTGTGCCGCAGGACGGACGCTTCCGCGTGAAATACGGCAGCCCGGAGCGTCCCATCGACTTCCGTGTTTCCATCATGCCTTCGATCCACGGCGAAGACGCCGTGCTCCGCGTGCTCGACAAAGAGTCGATGAGCGAAAAGTTTCACAAGCTCACGCTCGAAGTGGTCGGCTTTGACGAGCATGATCTGCGCCGTTTCCGCCGCTACATCAAAGAACCCTACGGCATGGTGCTGGTCACCGGGCCAACCGGCAGCGGCAAGACCACCACACTCTACGCTGCGGTTAACGAGATCAAGACCGACGAAGACAAGATCATCACCATCGAAGACCCGGTCGAATATCAGATTCGGGGCATCACCCAGATTCCGGTGAACGAAAAAAAGGGCCTGACTTTTGCCCGCGGACTGCGGTCGATTTTGCGTCACGACCCGGACAAGATCATGGTCGGCGAAATCCGCGACTCGGAAACTGCGCAGATCGCCATTCAGTCTGCGCTGACCGGACACCTGGTCTTTACTACTGTCCACGCCAACAACGTGGTCGATGTCATCGGCCGCTTCCTCAACATGGGGGTCGAGCCATACAATTTTGTCTCCGCGCTGAACTGCATTCTGGCGCAGCGGCTGGTGCGCCTGATCTGCGAATCATGCCGCGCAGAGAAGAAATACACACCAGAGGAGTTGGAAGCCAGCGGCCTCGACGCCGAGCAGTGGTCGAAGGTGATCTTTTACGAAGGCCAAGGCTGCATTGAGTGCGCCGGCACCGGCTTCCGGGGACGAACGGCGATTCACGAATTATTGGATTTAAGCGACCGGGTACGCGAGATGATTCTGGAGAAGAAGCCGACTTCGGAAATTCGCCGCGCCGCGCGCGATCAGGGAATGATCTTCCTGCGCGAGTCGGCGCTCGACCGCGTACGCAATGGACTGACGACGCTGAAGGAGATCAACAAAGTCACCTTCATCGAGGCCAGCCGCTAGCCGGAACTGGGCGCCCGATCCCGGCGGCCTGATTTGCGGCTAAGGGAGTCAACGCACCCGTTGGTTCTATGCGGATAGTGCCCTTCCAGTTATTGCAAATAGCGGCTGTAACGGGTTTCATAAGTAATAGATACCAGCGCAAGGGAGCAGTGTCTCAACCCAAAAATGAATACCAGTCTCAAGTCGCGGCCGAAGCCGAAGCTGGCGTGTGAGATTGCCGCGGACCGCGTTTTGGCGGGACGAATCTCCGAACGCGGCGAGCTTATCGAAACCTGCTCGAGCGGTGAACTCGCCCCCGGCAGCGTGGTTCCCGATCTGACCGAAGCCAACCTGCGCGAGCGCAACGGCGTGCTCGAAACTGTGAAGCAAAGCCTCGGCAATGTTGGCGGACACTCGCGTGACGTGATCGCAGTACTGCCCGACGCGGCCGTGCGTGTCATGCTGCTTGATTTCGAAGCCCTGCCGGCCAAACGCGACGAGGCTGAGGGTGTCATCCGCTTCCGCCTGAAAAAATCGTTGCCGTTTGATGTCGATAAAGCCAAAGTTTCTTACCAATCCCAGACCTCGACCACGGGCGTGCGCGTCATCGCTGCGGTTGCTTTGACCAGCGTGATCGAAGAGTATGAAGCCATCTTCCGCGATGCCGGTTACACACCCGGGGTGGTTTTGCCGTCAATGCTTGCTGCGCTTGGCGCGGCCGACACCAAGCTGCCGACGCTGGTCGTAAAAGTGGACGCTCGTACCACTAGCATTGCCATTCTCGACAACGACCATTTGCTGCTCTTCCGCACCCTTGAAAACACCCGTGGAGTGACCATCAGCGGCGATCAGTTGGCCGAAGAGGTTTATCCGTCGATCGTCTTCTTTCAGGACACTTACAACCTCAACATTGGGCAGATCTTTGTCGCCGGCTTGTCCGACTCCGGCGGAGCCATTCCGGCTTTCCGCGCGCAAACCGGTGTCGACGTAAAAGAGTTGGTTGATTCCGCGCGTTTGGGATCGTCGGTCGGCACCGTTCCCCGGTGGCGCATGGCAGGCGTGGTGGGGGCGCTGGTTTCCTGATGCGGCTCGACATCAATCTCGCGACTCAACCCTACCAGGACTCACGGCAGTTCTGGATGCGCTGGGGTGGTGCGCTGGCATTACTCGGCGTCGTGACCATTCTGTTGTTCTGGCTGACTGCTTCGGGATGGCGCAGCGCGCGCCAAGATCGGCGCCTGATGGCGCAATACGAACAGCAAATCGCCGCGCGCGACAAAGAACGCGCCGACGCTGAAGCCCTGATGAACCTGCCACAAAACAGCTCAACCCGTGACCGCTCGCAGTTTCTCAACGATCTTTTTTATCGCAAGGCATTCTCGTGGACCGGAGTCTTTGAAGATCTGGAACAGTTAATGCCGCCCGGCCTGCATGTAGTTGCGATCACGCCTGAAACCACACAGAACGGCGATCTCTCGATTAAGCTGACCGTGGCTGGCGAATCGCGCGACCGCGCACTTGATCTGGTCCGCAAGATGGAAAGCTCGCAGCGCTTTCAGCAAACCGAGATAGAAGAAGAAGCAACGGAAGTCGGCGGCGCTACTCCCGGCGACAACGTCAAGTTCCACATCAGCGCGCTTTATCCCGGCGCGATGGCTGAGATCGCTACGCGGAGCACACCCTGATGCCTGATCTGCGCACCACCACCAGAAACGTAAAGATTGCGCTGGCAGCGATGGCTGCAGCCGACCTGATCGCGATGGGGATTTATTTTTCTCCGCTGGTCGGCTCGCCTCAATCGCGGCGCGCACAACTGGATCAGCTTTGGATGACTCTGCAAGCCAAGACGCGGGAAGTTGAACCGCTGCGCGGGCTCGACAAGAAAATTCCCGTGGCGCACCAGCAGATCGAAGATTTCTACAAGAACCGCTTGCCCGGCGAAGAATCGGAGATTTCCGAGCAGATTGGCAAACTGGCACAGCAGAGCGGAGTGCGCATCGGCAACGTCAAATATGCCGCCAAAGAGACAGAGCCAGTCGGTGTGCAACGCGTAGAAATCTCAGGGGATTTTTCCGGCGATTACTTGCAACTTGTCCGCTTCGTCAACTCGCTGGAGCGCGACCAGTTATTTTTCCTGATCAATAGCGTTGGCCTCGGCGGCGAACAGGGCGGCCAAGTAAAGTTGGAATTAAAAATGGAGACGTATCTGAAGTCGAGAACGGGCGCGGCGTAACGAAGATGAAACTGGGAGCGGAAAATCGGAACAAAGTGATCGCGGCCGGAGCCTTGGGCGCGCTAGCGCTCATTCTGGTTCTTCGCGCCGTGATCAGCCCGGGTGGCGCGTCATCGCCGTCAACTTCGGTCGCGGCGTCAGTGCCAGCGGCCTCGCCCGTCCCCGCCGCGAAAAGAAATTCAGCTAAGATCAAGCCGCAGCTCAAGCACACCGGCCCACCCCGTTCGCTCGATCCGGAACTGCGCTACGACTGGCTCAAGGCCAGCGAAGATATGAATTACAACGGCGATGGGCGCAATATCTTCAGCGCGCAGGCTCCGATTCCGAAGCCAGTCGCTCCAGGCGTGACGGACGCACAGAAAGCTGAGGAGGATACGGGCCCTCCGCCACCACCACCACCTCCGCCGATCAACCTGAAATTCTTTGGCTTCGCCAGCCGACCGGGCGAGCCCAAGAAAGTTTTTCTATCCCAAGGTGAGGACGTGTTTATCGCGTCCGAGGGCGAAATCGTGAATCGGCGTTACAAGATCGTGCGTATTCAGCCGATGTCAGTCGAAGTCGAAGACGAGATGAACAACCACCGGCAGAGCATCCCGCTTACGCAGGGACCGCAAGCCTGAGAATTGATTGCGCGAGGCTGAGACACTTCGCGCCGAGACTTCCGTGAAACGCCCCGCAACAAATCGCCGTGATTCCACGAAGCGTTGTTCGCCGCGGCGCCGGTCAGATTGCGGCTATGTTCTGCTCGTGCTGATTCTGTTTGTCACTTTGCTGGCTATTGCCGTCACCGTCACCCTGCCTTCGGTGATGTTTGAGATGAAGCGCGATCGCGAGGAAGAATTGATTCATCGCGGGACGCAGTACACGCGCGCAATCAAGCACTATTACAAAAAGTTCAGCAACTATCCCACCAGCCTCGAGCAGCTGGAGAACACCAACCAGGTGCGGTTTCTGCGGCATCGCTATAAAGATCCGATCACCGGAAAAGATTTCAAGCTGCTGTACATGCAGGACGTGCAGACGTCCTTCTCAGGACCCGGCATTCAGGGAGCCACGTCGGTCAGCCAGATGGCCGGTCAAGGCGGAGTTGGCGGTCCCGGAGGTTTCGGGGGGCAATCCGGTTTCGGTGGCCAGGGTTTCGGTGGGCAACAGCAGTCCGGCTTCGGCTTCAATAATGGTCCGCAAGGGCCGGGGGGTGGTTTTGGTCAAAACGGATTTGGCCAGAGCAGCTTCGGTCAGTCCAGTTTCGGACAATCGACCTCGGGCCAATCGGGGTTTGGTCAAAGTGGCTTTTCCAGTTCTTCCTCCAATCAGCAGCAGAACGGTCAGAATGGCGCTGGCAACGGTAATGGAACTCCAGGCGACAATTCGAACGGTACCGATAACGGGAATAACGGTGGCAACAGCAACGGCCCCAACGGATCCTCGGGACCGTTGAGTTCATCTTCGAATAATCAGGTCTTTGGCGGTGGCCCGATTGTCGGCGTTACCAGCACCAGCAAAGACAAAAGCATTCGTATCTACAATAAGAAAGAACGCTACAACCAGTGGCAGTTCGTCTATAACCCGGCCATGGATACCGGCGGAATTTTAAGTGGCCCGGGGACTCAAAGCCTGCAAGGCGCGACGCCGGTCAACGGTTTGGTAAACGGCGCCAACGGGCAGACTCCGCAGGGCGGGCAGGGACTAGGGGGCACGTTCGGTGGGCAACCGGGTCAACCGATTGGCGGACAGCCGGGGGGTGGGCAACCGATCACGCAGCCGCCGCAGATGCCTCCCGAACAGTAAATCACGCACGAAAAACGCAGCAATAAAAAAGCTCCGCCAGTTGGCGGAGCTTTTTATTTTTGAACTCTTTTTTAACTTGGCGCAGCTTACACGCTGAACGATGATCCGCAGCCGCAGGTGCTCTTCACGTTCGGGTTCTCGAACTTGAAGCCGGCGCCCTCGAGCGTCTCGACATAATCGACGATGCAACCATTCAGGTACATCACGGACGTGGCGTCGACGTAAACCTTCAGGCCATCCATGTCGAAAACCTTGTCCATTAGGCCGGAGGCATTCTCGAAGGCCATGGAATAGGAGAATCCGCTGCAGCCACCGCCCACTACGCCAATGCGCAGGCCGGTCGGGACCGGATTCTGCTGCGCCATGATCTCTTTGACCTTGGTGACCGCATTCTGGGTCAGGGAAACCGGTGGGCGTTTCGGTGTTGATTCTGTTGGTTTTACTTCGGGTGTAACTGTTGTGGCCATTCGCCTCTCCTTTACTAGCCGGATTATAGCAAACTTGCCCCACCGGCCAGAAGCGCCAATTCGCGCTCACCTAATTAATAGATGCCCATCCGGCCCATTTGGGCGCAAACCGTCGGCTGGTGCCAAATACAGGTTTTTTGGGAGGGACACGCTAACAAAAAAGCGTAGACTGCCTGCTATCAAGGTCTATAATGCCCGCATATAGAGGAGCGCCGACCGGCAGGCGGCTAAGGTAAACCGCGGCTGGCGAGGCTTCCAGGGTCTGTGACAAAAGAACTGCTGGCGAAAAGGCGAGGTGCATATGGCAGGTTTAATGTGGCCCATGGTGTTATGGGGCGTCGTAACCGGCGTCCTGATTATTCTGCTGATCTACCGCAGCACGCTGACCATGCATGAAGACGATCAGCTTTTCCTCGATGAATCTGAGTCGCACATGGAAAAAGAACAGATCGAGCTCATGAAAAAGGTCAATAAAATCACTCCTGTAGTGAAGTGGCTGGGAGCGGTTTCCGGGATCATGATCCTCGGCATCGGCGGCGTGGCGATTTACCAGGCATTGCAAACTGTCCAGTAGGGTCGGCTCCAGCCGCATTGCCCGCAAGACTTCCGCAGTGGTATGCCTCGAAAGTGACTACCCCCCTGTGCGTTTTCCTTGTAAGTTATTGATTTGATTAAGTTGTGGTTAGGGGATATTCAAAAAGTTGTTGATGGTAAAGGAGTTAAGTGTGAAAATCTAGATAATAAAGGGGTTGCGGCAATACAGTGTTAACTCTGTGGTAAACGTTCGGTGCCTGGTGAGGCATGGCGCATGGTTCCCATTTTGGGAAAGGTCGGGTGATTGTTGGCGCGGAATGATTGACAACGGATCGGCGAAAAATTGAAGCTTGATAAGGGCCTTAAGGGAGCACGCGCGTCAAAAAAACAGCCGTCAGCATTTAGCGGTGAGCCGCGATACGAATCATTTTGAGAGCTGGCGCACGGAGGGGAGTGTCCCTTGATTTTGCGGGTCGGAGCGCGTCGCGAGTCATCGAAGGCTCTGGAAGCCGGTTTCAAAGAG
>DASVWZ010000285.1:0-2531 GCA_036392935.1 Terriglobales bacterium
TCATGGGAAGGCCAGTGGCGGCTGGGCAAGTTGTGCCCTGTTTGGAAATCATAATGGCACTCGGCACTGTTTTTCAGCTGCTAGGTGTCCCTAGCTAGTTTCTGGTGCGAAACTCAAATCCTCGCATGAAATCAGCCTGGCACGCGATTTTTCGAGCAGAGTTTCGTGCATTTTTATATTTTTCCCTTGACATGTATGTATGAGTAATGTTATACGTACAGCATGCCGACCAAATCCCGACCGAAACCCGAATCCCTTGCCGACGTCCAACGCTGGTTGCAACAGCAGACCGCCAACCTGTGGCCTGCCGCCCTCGGCTCTCTCAACTTTCGTCGCAGTCCTTGCATTCGCCCGAATTGCTCCGCCTGTCGTTCCGGGGAGAAGCACCCCAGCTATGTCCTCTATTGCCGCCAGCAAGGACGCCGCTTTTCCCTGTACGTGCCCGAGGAATTGGTTCCCCAAGTCCAGCGCTGGTTAGACAACGGGCGTGCTCTGCAGGAACTGCTCTACCAGGCCGCACCGCGCTATGTCCAAGCGTTGAAACGGGAGCGGGATAAGGCTTCGAAAAAAGCGGAGGACTGAAGCGTGCCGAGAACTGCGAAGCCGCAAATCAGTTTCGCCGATTGGGAGTTGCTGCAGCAGGGTATTTTGCTGGAGCCGCTGCTGCAGGGCATCTGCGATTTTCTTGACGACCACGAAGAGATGATCGAGGCAGTACGACGTGATCTGGAGCGCGGCCTGAAAAATCCCGGGACCGGTCGCAATGGATTGACCCCACAACAGGTGCTGCGCTCCCTGATCCTCAAGCGGGTCAAGAATTGGGATTTTCGCGAGCTGCGCGAACGGATCGCTGACGGCTACACGCTGCGTCAGTTCACGGATTTCTACTGCCAGCCGGTGCCGAAGCACGGTGCTTTCAACCGTGCCTTTAACCGGCTGACTCCGAAGACGCTGCAGGCCGTCAATGAGTTGCTCGTGCAAGCGGCAGTGGATCTGGGTCTGGAAGATGGCCAGAAACTTCGCGTGGACTCGACGGTCGTACAGACCGACGTTCATCATCCGACCGACAACACCTGGTTATGGGATGTCGTACGCGTGGTCACTCGTTTGGTCGGCCACCTCAGAAAAGCAGTCCAGCAGCGGATAAAAGGGTTTCGCAATCGCACGCGGGCGGCACGGCGTCGGATGCAAGAAATCCAGCGGATGACGCCCAAACAACGGCACGAACGACAAACCGAGAAATATCGCGAACTCGTCGAAGTGACCGAGGAGGTCGTGAACAGCGCGCAAAAGGTAGTTGAGCAAACCCGCAAAGCACGCGGCAAGGATGTGCTCGCCGAATTGTCCATCCCCGAACTCCGCAAGGAGATCGGCCACTACTGTGAACTGGGAGACCGTGTGATCGATCAGGCGCGGCGGCGTGTGCTCGAAGGAGAGCAAGTTCCCAACGCGGAAAAGATCTATTCCATCTTTGAACCCCACACCGATCTAATCAAGCGCGGCAAGGTGCAAACACCGCTGGAGTTCGGCCATAAAGTTTTTCTCGCCGAAAGTGCCCAAGGGCTGATCACGCAATACGTAGTGCTGGAGGGAAACCCTGGCGATGATCAACAGGTGAAACCTTCCCTGGAACGCCACAAGGAAACCTTCGGCCACGCCCCAGAGTTGTATGGTTCCGACCGGGGCTTCTTTAGTGAGAAGAATGTGAAGTCCTGCAAGCAAAGAGGTGTCAAGGTGGTGTGTATCCCACAGCGCGGCGGGCAGAAAACTCCCACGCGTGCAAAGTACGAGAAGAGTCCCGCTTTCAAAAAAGGACAGCGCTTTCGAGCCGGCATCGAGGGGCGCATCTCTGTGCTGTTCCGCGGTCGCGGCATGAAGCGCTGTCTCGCCGAAGGGCGCAAGCGCTTTGAGTTATGGGTAGGCGCGGCCGTGATCGCCAACAACCTGATGAGAATTGCGGCCTTGCTAACGAAACGATCGTCGCGCAAACGTCGCAAACGAAGAGCCGCGTAACACCTAATCTTTCCGTCTCCTCTCTCAGTAAAGTCGGCGTGTTTTTCTCAAGCGCAGTTTTACACTCGATCCCCGGAATCCGTAACAAAAAATAGTCTACGCGTGTCCCTCGAAAGCCAATCAGGCCCGCTAAATCTATGAAATCTCTATTGCCCACTCAAATTTTCTTGCAAAAAAGGTGTTTCGCGCCAGAAACTAGCTAGTCCTTTGTGCGCAATCTCGGGTGCACACAGTAATTACGGGACAATATAAGGACACCAATAAAGAAGTCGTGAGCGTTTTCGCCAAAGAGCTGATAACTCGCATTGATTTCTTGAATCGCGAGTCTGAAAATCGCGTGCACAGTTGCCACGCTAAGTGCTTGCTTTTTCCACCGCATACCTCGTGGGACTCACAAAATCTTTATGAAGCTCTCAGGACTTTCTGAGGAGTGATTCGCTATGTTGTGATTCATTGTGGGGCAATTGCGCTCGTTGAATTGGTTGACTTGAGCAGAGCGAATTGAATCGTGTATCTGA
>DASVWZ010000286.1:0-7431 GCA_036392935.1 Terriglobales bacterium
GAATGCGTCGCGCTTCGGATGTCCCTTACCGTGCATCTCACCCTGCGCATCCATCTTCAGATGCGGCGCTGAGACGATCTTTGTAGCCAGGGGGACCAGTTCGGCATTGGGCAACACTAGATGGTCGAATTCGATCTGCAACCATCCCTTGCCGACAAAGTGGCCAGGATTTTTGTAGTCCTCAAGATGGCCACCGAGCATGGCGCCACGTGGGAACACAGAATGTCCGAATTCACCCAGCGGGCCCAGATGGCACAACACCGGATCGCCCACCAACGCCGTCTTCGACGAGAAATTTACCTCGTCCAATGTGCATTGCAGAATGGTTCCAGCCGGAATCAAATCCTTCGCTGCAGCTTGCGAGACGAGGCTAAAGGTGCAGACAAAGCAGAGGGCTAAAAAAAACAAGTTTCGACACATGGCTTCTCCTCACGGTACTTTGTTTTGGAGCGCGCCCCATATCTCGAAACTCGAGATGGCCGCAAGTGTACCACGGAAATGGAAAATGCAAGGAGAAAAATCGCGGGAAAGGCGCGACTGGCTTGGGAATCGCCGGACGCGGTGGAAAAGCCTCAGATGCGCATCGGCATCACGATATAACGATACTTGTAGGAGTCGCCTTCCGCCGGCCGCAACTGCCCCGCCGACTGCGCATCTTTGAACTCCAGCTTCACCTCGCCGTTGCCCGTCGCTTTCAGAAAATCCAGCAGATACTGCGCATTGAAGCCGATCGTCATGGTCTCGCCGTTGTAGTCGACTTCGATCGTGTCTTCCGACTCGCCGGTTTCCGCTGACGAAGCCGAGAGTTTCAACTCGCCTTTTTCCAGGCGCAACCGCACCGCCCGCGACCGCTCATCGGCAAACTGCGCCACGCGCGAAATCGCTGAAGCAAATTCGTCGCCATGCAGCGTAATCGACTTGCTGTTGTCCTTGGGCAAAACCGCTTCGAAGTTCGGGAACTGTCCCGTCAACTGCCGCGAGGTCAGCAGCCGCGGCCCAACCTTGAAGAACAGCGTCGACTCGTCTTTGGCAAACTCAATTTCTTCCGCTTCGGTCGAGTCCAGCAGCGACTTCAACTCCTCCATCGCTTTTTTCGGCACCAGCGTCTTCATCTCGCCCGAAACTCCGGCGAACTTCGAGCCGTTGTTTTCAATGTGCGCTAGCCGGTGCCCATCCGTCGCCACCATGGTGATCGACTCCGGCTTCAGCAGCATCAGCGCGCCGTTCAGCGTGTATCGTGACTCTTCGCTCGCAATCGCAAATCCGGTCTTGGCGATCATCGACCGCAACACCTGCGCCGGAATCTTCACCACTCCCGCCGAAGGAAACGCCGGCAGGCTGGGAAAATTCGCCTTCGCCATGCCCACCATCTTCGTGTTCGACCGCCCGCAGCGAATGCTGACCCAGTGATTCTCCAGCAGCTTGATGGTGATGTCGGCGTCCGGCAATAACTTCACATAATCGTGCAGCTTGCGCGCCGGAATCGTGCACGAGCCTTCTTTTTTCACCTTGGCCACGCAGGCTGTCCGCAAGCTCAAATCCAGGTCAGTCGCGGTCAGCGACAGCTTGTCGCCCGCTGCCTCAAACAAATAATTCGAAAGAATCGGGATCGTCGTCTTGCGTTCGACCACTCCCTGCGTCGCTGTCAACTCCCGCAGCAGTTCGAACTTGCTGACCGTAATTTCCATGGTGGTCCCCGTCGTGGTGGTTCCCGTTGCAGAGGCGATTGCTTCAACCGGCATATCCCAACTCTCCCGCGAGCCTGTGAACTATTTCACTTATATCAAAATGAAAACCTGCAAAACCAGCGCTAATCGCCGCTCACCACAAAAAAGAAACGACAAAAGGGGATTGCCCATTTTTCCCGGCAAAACTGCACCATTTTCGTGACAGTCGCGCGCCGAATTGGTTTGGCTGGATTCCCGCCGGTCCCCAATCCAGACCGGCTGGTGGTTTAACCGCCCAACTGCTCCGTCAGCTTGTTCAGCAGCCGGTTCAAGTCTTTGTCTTTCTGCCGTTGCGTCTCGATTTTCTCCACCGAGTGCAGAACCGTCGTATGATGCTTGCCGCCAAACTGCCGCCCGATCTCCGGCAGCGACGCCTCCGTCAGATGCTTCGCCAGGTACATCGCAATCTGCCGCGGATAAACGATCGCGCGCGCGTTGTTCTTCGCCTTGATCTCCACCAGCCGCAGCCCGAACTGTTCGGCCACGGCTTTCTGGATCGATTCGATACTCACCCGCCGCGCCTGCGAATCGATAAAATTCTTCAGAACCTGCTGCGTGTATGGCAGCGTAATCTCCGCCCCAATCAGCGACGAATGCGCCACCAGCCGGATCAGCGCTCCCTCTAGCTCCCGCACATTCGACCGTATATTCGACGCGATAAACAGTGCCACATCCGTCGGCAGCGTGACTTTCTCTTGCTCCGCCTTTTTCTGCAGGATTGCGACCTTCGTCTCCAGATCTGGCGGCTGAATGTCGGCGATCAATCCCCATTCAAACCGGCTGCGCAGCCGATCTTCGATCTCCGCCAGCTCTTTCGGCGAACGGTCGCTGGCAATCACGATCTGCTTCATCGACTCGTGCAGCGCATTAAATGTATGGAAAAACTCCTCCTGCGTCCGCTCTTTCTGCGCAATGAACTGAATGTCATCGATCAGCAGCACATCCACGTTCCGGAAGCGGTCGCGGAAGCTGGTCATCTTGTCGTAGCGCAGCGAGTTGATCATCTCATTGGTGAACTTGTCGCTCGATACGTAGCAAATCGCCGCCTGCGGCATCCGCCGCGCGATCTCATGCCCGATCGCCTGCATCAGGTGGGTCTTGCCCATGCCCACGCCGCCATACAGGAACAGCGGGTTGTACGCCTTCGACGGCCGCTCCGCCACTGCCTGGCACGCCGCATGAGCAAACTGGTTGCCGCTGCCGATCACAAACGCATCGAACGTGTACCGCGGGTTCAACTGCGCCGCGCCGTCCCAATCGAACCGCGACTGCGACGGATGCAGCGCCTGCGCCGTCAATCCTCCATTGTGCCGTACCGCAGTGGCTACCGGCGGCTCATCGGTCACAAACTGCACGTCCTGATACTCCAAGCCGAGCGTGTCCAGCGCTTCCTGGATCAAATCTACGTACTTGTCGTTCTGCTGCCGCGCTTCTTCGGTTTCCACTCGCACGAATAACACGCCCCCGCTGGCGTGACTGTAGCGAGTCGGCTTCAACCACCGGTCGAATACCGGGCGGTTGACTTTCTTTTCCAGCGCATCCAGAACGCGCGACCACGGATTTTGCGTGAGAGTTGGTATGGGAACTGACATAGAGCCTTTATGCTGACGCCGCCGTGCGCCCGCCAGGTAAATCTATTATGACCGCGTCCAATCGACCGCTCGACGAATCCCGCACGGCGAAACGGGTTTCGCTGATGCTAGAAATATTTTATCCGGCTGGACGTGCATAGTAGCACGATTTTCCAGCGCCTCGCGATAACTTTTTTTCATGGGCCACGATGATTGAATACGCCCAAAATGAAACCGTCAAGTAGCTTGTTTATAACTGCCGCGCAACTTGTGCAGTGATCTCCATCACTTGGGTTTGGTAGCCTCGTCCTTTTCTTCACGCGGCCACTTCGTACAGAACCGGTGACGCCGCCCGCTGCGTTCAATAATCAGAACTCGCAAATTATCAATCACCGAATTACCCAATTTTCTCAATTCCCCGATGTGACCCGTTTGCTCCCGTCACCCCGCTCATTTATACTTTTCAATTCGCCATACAGCGTCTGTATTCATCCATAGATTAGGAGCCATCAAGTTTCATGCCCAAGCGCACGTTCCAACCCAACCGCCGTCACCGGTCGAAGACTCACGGGTTTCGTACCCGTATGAAAACCAAAGGCGGACGGGCCGTGATTTCGCGCCGGCGCGCCAAGGGTCGCAAGCGGGTCTCGGTCAAACCTGGCTTCCGTGAGTAGCCTCACACCTGTTGCGGACTTTGAATTCAGGTCGTTTCCAGTGAGCGGTACCGCTCCCAACAGCAGTTCGAAATCATGTACATCGGGAAGACGGCTGGCTTTCCCGCCGAGCGCCCGCTTGTTGCGTCACGCGGATTTCGACCTTGTGTACCGGACGGGCCGGCGTCATTTCGCCGCTCACATGACCGTGTTTTATTTGTTGCGCACGGGGCAGCAGAGCATGCGCATTGGCTTCACCGTCGGCCGCGTGCTCGGCGGCGCCGTCGATCGCAACCGCATGAGGCGGCGTTTGCGCGAGGCGGTTCGCCGCCAGTGGCCGGAAAATAAATTTGGCGTCGATGTCGTCATCAATCCGAAGAAGTCGCTGCTCGCAGCAGATTTCGCCGATCTGATGCAACAAGTGGCCGCTGCCTTCGCCGCCATCGAAAAATTTGCCGGGCAACAAAAGAATGCTTGACCAGAATTTCCGTGCTACGTAGAACGTACGACGACTAACGACTAATGACGTTCTCCCAACAACTCGCGTTGGCTCTGCTTCGCGGATACAAATGGGCCATTTCTCCGCTCTTTCCGCCCTCGTGCCGCTACGTACCGACTTGCTCCGAGTACGCCATGGATGCCGTTGTGGTTCACGGTGTCTTCCGCGGATCGATCCTTGCCGCCTGGCGTCTGTTGCGCTGTCATCCATTTGCAAAAGGTGGAGTCGATCCAGTTCGCATTGACAAGAATTCCCACGCTCCCGCCCACGCGGCCCGAGCCAGCAGTCACTGAGAAATAACCTTGGCCGAATTCAAAAATCCTCAGCAAGAACCCGGCATGGACAAGCGTCTGTTGCTGGTCTTCGCCCTGACTTTTTTCATCGTAATTGCTTTTCAGCCGCTGCTGAAAAAATACTTGCCTCAGCCGCCAGCCACGCCGCCGCGCCAGGAAGCTCCAAATCAACCGCCGTCCACGCCATCATCCGCCGCCGCATCGATCGCTTTGTCAACCCCGGCCACGGCCGCCGCTGGAACCAAAGTCGCCGCCGCCGAAACCGAAACCGTCATCGACAGCGACCTCTTTCACATCGTCTTCACCAATCGCGGCGCGCTGGTCAAATCCTGGATCCTCAAAAAATACGATGACGAATCCGGCCATCCCCTCGATCTCGTCAACAATCCCGCATCCGCCAAATACGGCTACCCGCTTTCTCTCTGGACCTACGACGAAACCCAGCGCAACCAGCTCAACTCCGCGCTCTACGTCCCATCCGCAACCGGCCAACTCGCCGCGCCCGCGTCCATCACCTTCGATTACGTCGACCAAGGATGGGCCGTCCGCAAGACTTTTTCCTTCGACGAAACTTACCTCCTTCACTGCGAAACCTCCGTCTCGCTCAATGGCTCTCCGGTCACCGCATTCCCTGCATGGCCCGCCGGATTCGGCGATCAGTTCACCGGACCCGCCTTCGCCGCCGAGCGCATTGAGACCCAGTTCAACAGCACCATCGAACGCACCGTTTACAAGAAAGTCAGCGGAGGCGGAACCCTCATCGGCCCCTTCGACTGGGCCGCCGTTGCCAATCAGTATTTCGCCGTCGTCTTCATTCCCGATAATGTTCAGGATGTCTCGCTCGTCACCCTCCGTAATCCCCTCGACATCCCCAAAGATCCTTCTAAACCGAACGGCGAAACCCAGCGTGTCGACGTCCTGGGCGCTGCTTTTGGCAGCCGTAATGGCGCCACCAACCAGCGCATCTTCGTCGGCCCCAAAGACCTGAAGGTCCTCGAAGCCACTTCCGTACCCACCATCGCCGGCGCCGAAACCGACCTTCGCGGCCTCGTCGACTTCGGCTGGTGGGGCATCATCGCCCGCCCGCTCTTCATCTGGCTCAAATGGATCCACGGCTACGTCCCCAATTGGGGATGGGCCATCGTCGTCCAGACCTTGATCATCACCATCGCGCTTCTGCCGCTGCGCATCTCCAGCATGAGATCGGCGCTGAAAATGCAAAAAATTCAGCCGCAGATGAATGCCATCAAGGAAAAATACAAAAAATATTCCATGCGCGATCCTCGCCGCCAGGAGATGAACACCGAAATCGGCGAACTCATGAAAAAAGAAGGCGTCAATCCCGTCGGCGGCTGCCTGCCGCTGGTCATTCAGATGCCCTTCCTCATCGCCTACTACCGCATGCTCGGCGCGGCCATCGAACTCCGCCACGCCCACTGGCTCTGGATTACCGATCTCTCCGCTAAAGATCCCTGGCTCATCCTGCCGCTGCTTATGGTCGGCAGCATGGTGCTCACTCAGCGCATGACCCCGCAAACCGGTATGGACCCGGCGCAGCAGCGCATGATGACGGTGATGATGCCGCTCATGATGGGTTTCATCTTCTTCAATCTCGCCTCCGGTCTGAACCTGTATTATGCGGAGAGTAACCTGATCATGATCATTCAGCAGGCCATCATGAACCGCACCAGCCTCGGCCGCGAAATGCGCGAGCTGGCCGAAAAACGCGCCCGCAAGAAAGACAAAAAATGAACCAGCCATCAGCCATCAGCGGGTGCCCCACTCATTCGCGTTCTGTGCGAATGAGTGGGAACGTAGTAACCACTAACGACTAACGACTGCCTCATGCCCATTCCCGACAAAATCGCCGCCGCCAAAAAAATCGACGAATTCCTCCGCGCCATCGTTACCCACGGCGCCCTGCACCTCAAATACCGCATCACCGTCGACCCGCCGCTGCCCGAAGAACGCGAATGGGAGCGCCCCGAAATCCTCGTCGAACTCTCCGGCCCCGATTCCGTCCTGCTTCTCGAGCGCGGCGGTGAACTCCTCCGCGCCATCGAACTTCTTGCCATCGAAATGCTGCGCCTGCCCGGCAACGAGCACGAAAAAATCAGCTTCGATTGCATGAACCACCGTGTCTTGCGTCTCGAAGAGCTTCGCACCGCAGCCAATGTCGCCGCCGAGCGCGTCCGCAAGAGCGGCATGCCTTATGAGTTTGCCCCTATGTCATCGCGCGAGCGCCGCATCGTCCACCTCGCCCTTCGTGACGCTATCGACCTCCATACCGAAAGCCAGGGCGAAGGCTCCCGCCGCTGCCTCGTCGTCTATCCCAAAGACCAGAAGCCCGCCGCCAGCCCCCGCCGCAGAAATTAAGCTTTGAAATTGACAACTCGTAATCTGTCTTGCTGACGAACCAAAATCACAATTCGCAACCCAAAAAATCCGTGCCAATCCGTGGCCAAGGTTTTGACCTTCAATCCCTCAATCCCTCAATCCCCCGATCGCTCAATCCCTCAATCCCCCAATCCCTCAATCCCCCGATCCCCCGATCACTCAATCCCCGATTTCCTTGTCAAGCCCCCAAAAACCCCAAAATCCCCCTAACTTGCTCATTCCACTCGAAATATAAAGTTGCCAACCGTGTCTTATTTACCCCCTCCAATTTGATATTCTGAATATATAGGG
>DASVWZ010000287.1:0-16438 GCA_036392935.1 Terriglobales bacterium
TCTTTAGACGTGCCGAAAATCCCGGCCATGATCCCGCGCTTTTAGCGCCTGCGGCCAAGCCTTTTGGGTGGCGCAGCGCCGGGGCCCCCGGCAAGCCCGGCTCTGGCTTGCTGGGGCGCAGCGCTTCAGCGCTGCGATTATGACCGAAAGAAGGCAGCGGCTTTAGCCGCTGAGGTGACGACGCGGAATTTCACAGCAACGCCTGAATTCGCGCCGGCGGAAGGAAAATGGCCACCCGGCTACCTCGGCTCAACAATCTCCAGCCCTTTTATCCCGGCGAAATGCCGTCGGTTGAAGGTCGCGATCTGGCTGCCCCGCGCCAACGCCGTCGCGGCCACGATGAGGTCGTAAGCGCCAATCATTTTGCCGCTCGTTTCCAGTTCCGCCCACAGCCGGGCATGCTCATACGCGGTTTGCTCGGTGTAGGAAATTACCGGCAGCGCAGCCAGAATCGGTTCGAGATAATCCCTTCGCCGCGACCGATGCGGTTCCTTTGAGCGTTCCACTCCATGCCACAACTCGGCAACCGTGATGGCCGCGATCTCGAACAAGTCATCGTGCCGCGCCGCTACCCATGCCGCCAGATCGAAGGTCTGCCGCTCGCCACCGATAATCACATCGGCGTCGAGCATTATGACCATTTGTCCGCCGGCGGCTTCACACTTTGGCGAGCGGCCCGCGCCTCGCGCCGCCACGCTTTGGCTTCTTTACTATCAAGCGGAGACTTCTTCACCGCCTGCGCCAGCGCCGTCGCATCGCAAATCTTGCCGCCATCGGGCACAATCCGCGCCACGGGCGCGCCATTTCTCACCAGCACAAATGTGACGCCCTGGTAGTGCGCCCGGTTGATGCAGTCGGCGAAATTCCGCGCCGCCTCGGTCACGCTGATGATTGTTCTCGCCATGGAATCATATTATCAGATTCTATGATTGAAAAGAGTCATAAAAGCGCCGCTCGCCCAGACAACGGCGCTTTTCGCTGGCTGGGCCCAAGATCTCATCGGGAGGGCACGTCTTCAGACGTGCCGAAAATCCCGGCCATGGTCCCGCGCTTTAGCGCCTGCGGCTGGGCCTAGGGGGTGACGCGGTGCTTTAGCGCCCTGGCCCGCCTTTGGGTGGCGCAGCGCCGGGGCCCCCGGCAAGCCCGGCTCTGGCTTGCTGGGGCGCAGCGCTTCAGCGCTGCGATTATGACCGAAAGAAGGCAGCGGCTTTAGCCGCTGAGGCCAACCGCTACACATTCCGCTTGACCTCACTCTCCAATTCCTCAACAATTAAGACTGCCAACACCTCGGCGACGAACGCGCTCTTTGACAACCAATGACTAATGACTAACGACTCAACGACTTGCGCTAACTCCTTTGTTTCCGATATTTTGCCTCTAAACCCTTTAAACTCATAGATCTGGCGGGAACGCTCCCGCTAACCCACTGATTCTAATAGATCAAGCCAAGGGGGGTGGGGGGAGGGGGGTACCTCGAAAATCGCCTGTGGGCCTGGAGCTTTTCCGCGGCCGCAAAACGCGATGTATGGCGTGCGACGTAGGACGTGCGACGCAGGACGTGCGACGTTTTCACGCCATCATCAAATGGCACGCATGTGTCTTGATGATCAGCCAGACCGGCTGATTCGGCTGCAGCCGCAGATCATCCCGCGCAGCGAGGGTGAGCTTCACCGCCACCGCCACGCCGCAATCCACCAGCGCGGTCACAATCATGTCGCGCTGCTCAAGCGATAGCAGCCGCCCCGGAATAATATTGCGCGCGCTTAAACCAGCCGGCTGGACTGAAGCCAGAAGAATGTCGCCGGCGCCAATCGCAACTCGAAGTTTGGTGCCGACTTCGGCGCGCACCAGTGGCGTTTCCAGTTCCAGATTGCCATTCGCAATCCTGCAAGTCATCGTCCCCCGCGTCGGATGAAGCGAGACCACCTCGGCGCCAAAAATATTTTCAAATCCCGCCAGTTGCGCAACCGTTTCCTGTCGCGGCGCGGCCATCACTTCATGCGGCGTTCCTTGCTCCACGATGCGTCCACTTTCCATCGCCAGCACGCGCTCGCCCAGCGCGAAAACTTCCTCGCGGTTGTGGGTGACATAAAGAATGGGAATGCGATGCTCGCGGTTCCACGCGCGCAAATCGTCGATGATTGCCGATTTCGTCGGCGCGTCCAGACCGCTCAACGGCTCATCGAGCAAAAGCACACACGGCGCTGTGACCAGCGCGCGCGCCAGCGCAACCCGCTGCCGCTCACCACCAGAAATCTGTCGCGGCTTGCGTCGTCGAAGGGAAGTAATACGGAACGATTCCAGAATCCGCCCGATTCGAGCCTCGCGCTCCGTCGCCGGCAAAGCCGTCAACCCGTACGCCAGATTCCCTTCGACCGTCAAATGCGGAAACAGCGCCAGATCCTGAAACACATAGCCGACGTTGCGCCGCTGCACCGTCAAATTGATGTTGAGCGCATTATCGAACCAGACGTGATCGCCCAGTCGAACTCGCCCGTGATCGGGCATTGTCAGCCCTGCAATGCAATCCAGCAGCGTCGTTTTCCCTGCGCCCGAAGCTCCGAAAAGAATCGTGATTCCCGGCGCAATCTGGCATGCAAGATCGAGCGTGAATCCGCGATCGGCATGTAGAAAAGACTTGCGGATATCGACCGCGAGCAGCGCCGGTTTCTCCCGCAGCGCCGCATCATCCGCCGCATTCGCCGATCGCGTTACTTCGACGGCCATAAAGTCCAAACCTTACGGTTCACCCCGTAAACCAGGCACAGCACAGAAAAAGATATCAGCAGCAAAACTATCGCAGTCTCATTCGCAGCCGCGTAATTCAGCGCCTGCACCTGATCGTAAATGTCAATCGACACGGTTCGCGTTACGCCGGGAATATTTCCCCCAACCATCAGCACCACGCCAAATTCGCCCATCGTATGTGCGAAGCTCAGCGCAAGTCCGGTGATCAAGCCGGGAACTGACAACGGCAGAACCACTCGGAGAAATGTCCGCAGCGGAGAAGCTCCAAGGGTCGCCGACGCCGCCATCAGCTTGGGATCCACATGAGCAAAGGAAGTAGCGAACGGTTGCACCGCAAACGGCAAACTATACAGAACCGATCCAATAACAAGGCCCTCAAAAGTAAACGACAACGTATGTCCAGTCAACGATTGCCACCAGCGTCCGATCGGGCTGCGCGAGCCGAGCGCAAGCAACACGTAAAATCCCAGCACCGTCGGAGGCAAAACAATCGGCAGCGCAACCACCGATTCCACCAGAAACTTCCACCGCCACCGTGAAAAGCTGATCCAATAAGCCAACGGCAATCCGGCCAGCAACAATAGCGCCGCCACCAGCATCGCCAGCCGCAGCGTCAGCCAGAATGCCTGCCAATCCATAGTGAAAAGTATAGACAAAAATGGCTGGCCTCCGGGATTGTCGGTCGGCAGTTAATTCGCGTTCCACGGATCGATCACTTCCACACCGCAATCCGCGAAGTCGGCGACGTTTCGAGTCGCGAGCTTTGCCCTTCGAACCTGGGCAATCGCCGCGATCTGCGCGTCGCTGTGACTGATTGGTCGCCCGAGCGTTCGCCGCTTGGACGCGATCCTCGAAAAAGCCCTTGCAGCTTCGCCTTCAAAAGGGAAGATGCGCCCCGCAAAGTCCTCCACGAACATGGCTTCCGCGGCGGCGAGCAGCGCTTCCTGGCGCTTGCCCTTGCCCAACAGTTCGATCCCATAGAAAATTTCTGCTTCGGTGATCGACGTTGTGCACAGCTCAGATGCGGGATACGCTGCGACCCAGTCCACAACCTGCGCAGCCGGTCTGGCTCGCATCAACTCTGACAGCACATTGGTGTCGAGGATGATCATTCCCCGAAGTCAGGCGGACGCCGCAGCTGGTCGCGTCTGGACAGTTTCAGTTCCACTCCGCCAAGCGCAGCAAAGCGACGCTCAATTGCCTGCGCAAGGTTGGTTTTCACCGGCGTCGAGTCGCGCAGCGCGAAGCGTAAAATCTCGCGCGCTTCCTCTTCCATCGAACGCCCGTGATGCGCGGCTCGAACGCGCAAGCGCACCTTCGTTTTCTCGTCGAGTCGGCGTATGGTCAAGACTGCCACGCTGTCAATGCTAGCAGTGACAGCACTAGCATTGCAAGCTCTTCCTAAGCTTCAGGAAATCGAGCCTTCATTTCGGCTTCATCCTCATCGCAGGTCCTCCGTGTAAAATAGCTCTCACTTTCGAGGGCACGATGGAAACCGTTGCTGGGGCGCTATCGGCGAAAGAAATCCGCGAATGGGTGACAAACTTTTTCCCACCGGAGAAACGCTCGTCCGCGCTGGTCCGCTCTCTGGCTGGCGATCTCGCCGATTTCATCACCACCGGCGATCTTTCCACCCGCCTCGACGCCTTCGTCGCGCTGAAAGAATGGACAACCGCCGACCTGTCTTCGCCGAACAGTCGCGACACCACCCGCCTCCGCACCATGCTTTCCATCATGGACGCGAATCCCGCGCTGTGCGCCGGTTTTCAGCGCGCCGTCAGCCTGATCCTGCATGAAGTCCGCTCGGTCACGCTCTTTGCCGAAGCCGGCTTGCATCCCCGCGAAGGTCTCTGGTCCGAAGCCGCGCGCCGCCTGGTACGCCACATCCTGCCTTCGGCGCGGGAAGACACGGATCTCGCAAAACTGGTCTCTCGCCTTTATCCCACCGACGAGACCATCGAACGCATGGTCAATCTGCCCGATGCAGTCTTCGAGCACATCGTGCGCATTCTTTCGCCGCTCAACGATTCCACCGCCTGGGAGAACCAGATCGCCGATCTGACGCAGGCTTTCCATCTGCTGGGCGTGCATGTTGCTGGAATCGGTCTCTCGCCCGGCATGCGCGAGCGCAGCCATCAGGGAACGATCGAGGAATCGTCGTTCTATCAGTTGCAGCAGGCCACGGCGGAACTGGTGCGTGTAAAAGGCTCAGCCCCTGCGATGGAAAACTGGCGTCAGAATGTCCACCGCTGCCGCACCGAGCTGAACTTCGTGCACTACCGCATGGAAAGCACCGGTGTGAGCACGAGCCTGGTCTTCGACATTGGCACCATCGAGCGCGCCATCGCACGCATGGAAAGCATCGCCGATGTCCTGTTCACGCAGCACAGCCAGCATCCCATCGCCGACGTAAAGCGCTTGCTCGATGACGTGATGAACGCTCGCCGTGAAGACATGAGTCTGCGCGCGCTCTTCTCGGAAAACACCGAGCTCATAGCTCGAAAAGTTGTCGAACGCACCGGCGAAGCCGGTGAACATTACATCGCCAACAGTCGCAAAGAATACAAGATGATCTGGTGGGCATCGCTCGGCGGCGGCTTGCTGACGGTTTTCACTGCAGCCATAAAAATGCGCATCGTTGAAGCCGATTTCCCGCCCTTCGTAGAAGGCATGGCTGCGGGCACAAACTACGCCGTCAGCTTCATCTTGCTCCAGGTTCTTCATCTCGCGCTTGCTACCAAACAGCCTTCCGTAACCGCTGCCACATTTGCCGGCATCGTCCGCACCACCCGCGGCAAAGCCAGACTCGAAAAAGTCGCCGAGTTCGTTAGCCGCATCAGCCGCAGCCAACTGGCATCCGCCGCGGGAAACCTGCTGGCGGTGTGCGCCGGCTGCGTGGCCTTTGCCGGCCTCTGGCATTTGATTTTCGGCCATCCTTTCCTGGAGGTCGGCAGCGCCGATCATGTCTACCACTCGCTCGATCCCATCGGCTCCGGGACCATGTTTTACGCCGCGCTCACCGGCGTCGTTCTCTGGGTCTCCGCCCTCGCCGGCGGATGGTTCGAGAACTTCGCAACCTTCAACTGCGTCCCGGAGGCGATCGCTCAGCACCGGCTCGGTCTGAAGGTCGGCCGCGAACGCATGAAGAAAATGGCCGAGAAAGTCGACGCCAATATCTCCGGTTGGGTCACCAGCATTGTGCTCGGATACCTCCTGGGCTTCGTCCCCGCCTTCGGCAAATTCTTCGGCATTCCTCTAGACGTACGGCACGTCACGCTTTCCACCGGCACGCTCGCCCTCGCCGCTGCCAGCCTCGGGAAAAACTGGGTTCGTGAAGGCTGGTTCATCAACACCCTCTTCGGCATCGCCTGCACATTTGTGTTGAATCTCGGCGTCAGCTTTATGATCGCAGCCACCGTAGGCATGCGGGCCTACGGCATCACCAAGAGCGCTCAACTCGAGCTTTGGAAGTACACCGCGTTGAGTTTCCTGAAATCGCCGCGCCGATTCCTCATCCCACCGGCAGCGACCACCGAGCCCGAGCAATCGTCCGCCCATGATGCTGCAACCGCCGCGCCTGCGGCCGATCGGCCCCCGCAAATCACAGCCGAACAAACCGGCGAGATGACCGGGAAATCAGCTTGAGCATCCTCGCGGCCGAATTTTGCGGGATGCTGTACACTTATTTTTCTCAACCCAGTTAAGCGAGGCGGATCCGTTATCGCCGCCAGAAATCCGCTCAGGAGAATCCACAATGCGCAAACTCATCGTCACCGTCCTCTTCACCCTGCTCGCTTGCAACTTGTTTGCCGGCACCAAAGATAAAGGCACCACCACGCTCAAAGACGTTCAACCCGCCGGCGCCCCGTCCAAGGATTACAAGCAGCAATACGATCTGTCGTTTATTTCCGCCGCCGGCAAGCACTACACCTGTCGCACCGGCGAGAAGACGAAAGTAGATGCCACGGATCTCCCGGTCGGCAGCAGCGTCACCTACGAAGTCGACGGCAACAAGGGCAAGGTGAAAACCGCGGCCGGAAAGAAATTCGACTGCACCATCGTCCGCGTGGCCGATGCCCCGGCTGCACCACCGGCCCCCGCAAAATAATTATGGCGGTTGGCCTCACGTCTCGCGACCGCTCTTGATCCAAGTTTCGCGGATCTACGTGCCCTTCGCGCTTGCCGAAAAATTCCTCTGCGCTCTCGGCGGCTTCGGTGGGTTGCAGACTCGAAAACTAGTCAACCCACCGCACCCGCTGATATCCTTTCTCTTCCAAACTTCCCGAGGAGAGCTCCATGTCTTCTGACCTTCACGGCCGCACCGCCGTCGTCTTCGGCGTCGCCAACAAGCGCAGCATCGCCTGGTCGATCGCCCAGGGACTCCACGCCGCCGGCGCCCGCCTCGCCATCACCTATCAGAACCAGCGCCTGGAGCAGGAAGCCAAAGATCTCATTCTGTCCCTCCCCGGCGCCGAAGCCTTCATGTGTGATGTTTCCAGCGATCTCGAGATCGAACACCTCTTCACCCAGCTCAAGGAAAAATACGGCAAGCTCGACATCCTCGTGCACAGCGTGGCCTTCGCCCCCGCCGACGAGCTCAAAGGCGAGTTCGTCAACACCACCCGCGAAGGTTTTCGCCTCGCCATGGACGTCAGCGTCTACTCGCTCATCGCCGTCTCTCGCGCTGCCGCCCCGCTCATGACCGAAGGTGGCAGCATCATGACCATGACCTACTATGGTGCGGAAAAAGTCGTCCCTCACTACAACGTCATGGCCGTTGCCAAAGCCGCACTCGAATGTACGGTACGCTATCTCGCCGCCGATCTCGGCAAACACAAAATTCGCGTCAACGCCATCTCCGCCGGACCCATCAAAACCCTTGCCGCGCGCGGCATCTCCGGCCTCGGCGATATGCTCAAGTCTCACGCCGAGCGCGCCCCGCTCGGCCGCAACGTCGATGTCGCCGAAGTCGGATCGACCGGCGTTTTCCTCGCCTCGCCCGCCAGCTCCGGCATCACCGGCGAAGTCATCTACGTCGACTGCGGCTACAACATCATGGGCTTCTAGGCGTCGTTCAGTTCTCCACGCACCAAACCCCGACGTTCACTCCCTGGCTGTTGTCACATGCTCCGTCGTTCGCAAATATAACCACCGTTTCGGCGCCGCCCGGAACGTTCGCTTCCGGATAGATGATTCCCACTTCGCCGTAATTGGTCCCTGCCCCGCTCGTCCACACATTGCAATTCGTTGGATATCCTGACGACGCCGTCGAGTTTGAAGCATAACCCGAACGCACCCAGCCAAAGGCATCCGAAGGTGGGCCGTCCCCGTCATCCGCCGCCGATCGGCCGAGAGTTTTGTTGTAGCTAAGAGCCGCGGGATTCGAGAGCTCAGCAAACGACGCGAAGTGATAGCCCGACGTACAGGCATTCAGCGCCTTGTTCCCATTGATCGCAGCTTTCGTCAGATAATAATGCCGCGCCGGCGCGGTTGACGTGGCGGTCGTTGCCGCACCGCTGAAGTCGCGCGCCAGCAAAGAAACCGCGGCAAGGGCGATGACACAAATACCTGCGTTGCGAAAAGCATTATTTAAGTTGGCGGCTTGCACTTGGCACACTCCTGAGAGAAAAATCCCTCCGTTAAAGAAATCGAAAACCGCAGGCAAAACACGACAGCAGCCTAAAAAAAGTTTGCTGCGCTACACTGTTTCCCAGTCCCATGCCAACCCGCAAACCGACCTTCGACACCGTCCGGAAAATCGGCCTGACACTCCCCGGCGTCGTCGAAAGCACCATGTACGGCACGCCTGCGCTCAAGGTCGGTGGAAAGCTTCTGGCATGCGTACCCTCGCATAGTTCCGCCGAGCCCGATTCGCTCGCCGTCCGCATCGATTTCGCTGACCGCGCCGAACTCCTCGCCGATGCCCCCGATGTCTACTACGTCACCGGCCACTATCTCGACTACAACGCCGTGCTGGTTCGCCTCTCTCGTGTCACGCCTGCCATCCTGCGCGACCTGCTCGCAGCCGCCCACAAATTTGTCGTCGCTGGCACAAAACCCAGTTCGCCCACTCGCCGGCGCAGCAGGCCAGCCACGCGAAAACGCCGCCCTGCTAAATAATTCCCGCACAAACCCCACCCTTCGCGATAAAATTCTTTCCATAAGGCAGCGGCACCGCATCAAACCATTTACCCCGGCAGCGTTTGATGACCCAGACTGCCACCACCGAAGTAGCAACCGTGAGCCACGTCCTCTCCGGTTAGTTACCCAACTTAAACGGACGTAAAACATTTATCCGTCTCCGATCGAGGCGACCCATTGCTCTCGGCCCCCCGAGCATCGTTCCATAGCTATGCCTGCGATTTTGCCTTGACCAGCCATCGCAGGCGGAAAGCGAGGCTCAGTCATGCCCTCCATTCACGATCGTGAAAATCCAACCCTCGCCGCCGATCCCCGCTCCCGCCGTCCCGCCGCCCGTGGCGTAATCTTCGTGGCCGTCATCGTCGCGTGCCTCACCATCTTCTTCATCCGCACCCGCTCCGAAAATTCTTCCGTGCGTCCGCCGCTCGGCGTCACCCAATCCGCCGTCCCCGTCTGGAAAGTCTCCGCCTGCTCGCTGGTGCCCGATGATCGCATCGCCGAGGGCCAAAGCGTGCAACTCACTCTCTTGGGATCGACCACCATCCACGCCACTGCCTGGGACACGCAATGCCGCATCCCCATCGGCACAGAATTCCGCCGCGATGGCGATTTCATGTGCAACCCTGCCATTGCCGGCCCCGCCGACGTCGGCTGCTTCGGCATCCGATCCGAAACCGGCCGCTGACCACCGCAACCAGCCCCAAAAGCATGACCGATCACTGACGACTGGCGACTGACGACTGGCGACCGGTGCCCCTCATTGACAACCCGCGCTATACTATTCCTCGCAGTGGAATCCCCCCGCCATTGCCAGCCCAGGAGTCCGTTTTCCAGGAGGTCCGCCATGCCTCGTCGCAACTTTTTCGTTCTCGTAGCCGTTGCCTTTGCTTTACTTGCACTATCGACACGCGCCCACGCCGCCGATGACCAGGAAAAAGTCCTCTACCGCTTTTGCTCCCTCGCCAATTGCACCGACGGCGATCAGCCCACCGGTGCCTTGGCCTTCGACTCCAATGGCAATCTCTTCGGCACCACTCAATATGGCGGCAGCGACGCGGCCACTGGTGTCGTCTACGAATTGTCCCCGGCGGCCGACGGCACCTGGACAGACACTGTTCTCTATACCTTCGACCCCGCGCTTACGCCCGGCGGCTACTTGGTTCTTGACACTGCCGGGAATGTCTACGGCACCGCGGCGCCCCTTACCGGAACCGGCGGAGCGCCCTGCACCATAAGCCAGGGATGTGGTATCGCCTTCGAGCTGCAGCATGGCTCCGGCGGGCAATGGCAGTTCAAGGTTTTGCATACCTTCCTGCCCAACGGCGTAGATGGTACGGTACCCAACGCCGGCCTCGTCTGGGACGCTGCCGGCAACCTGTATGGTTCTACTTCTTCCGGCGGACTGAAAGACTGCGGCTCTGGTCGCCGCAAAAACCGCTGTGGCACCATCTTCGAGCTTAGCCCCAACTCGGACGGCACTTGGACGGAAACGATTATTGAGAAGTTCAACGTGATCAACGGTGCATACCCTAATGGCCCTCTCGCCATTGACGCCAACGGCAACCTGTACGGCACTACAGAGGCAGGGGGTGGCGCCACGGGCGCCGGCGTCGTCTTCGAGTTACTGCCGCAGGGAAGCGGAAAGTGGCAGAAAAAGACCATCTACACCTTCAATGCCAATGGCGGCCTGGCCGTTCCTATCGGCAACCTCGTCCTGGATACGCAGGGGAACCTTTATGGCGCCACATTCATCGGCGAAGCTGGATATGGAAGCGGAAGCGTCTTCGAGTTGCAAAACGATGGTTCGGGGCATTGGACGAGACACGTGCTGCACAATTTTGTCAGTGGCGTCTATCCACTCTTCGCCGAGGGACTCACACAGGATAACAACGGCAACCTGTACGGAACAACCGACCTCGGCGGCGCATACGGCGACGGCTCCGTCTTCGAGCTCGCCCTCAATGCCGAAAATCAATGGATTAAGAAGGACCTCTACAGCTTCAACGCCACAAAATATCTGCGGCTCGGCGATTTCCCCTTCGGCCCGGTCATCTTTGGTCCAGACGGAAACCTCTACGGCACAGCCTCGTCCGGTGGGATCGGGAACGACGATTGCTTCAACGCCACATTCGGCTGCGGTGTCGTCTTCCAACTCACCCCATGACCCCAAATTGCAACCTTTTCAGATCGACCGAATGAGCCAATTATGCGCCTATCAGCGCTATGAAGACGAGATTTTGGGTGGCGCAGCGCTTCAGCGCTGCGAACAAAGAGTATTTTTTTCTGTACGCGTTTTAGCGCCTGCGGCCCTGGAAGTAAACGTTCAGACCGCGCCCATCCGTCGAAATCCGTGCCCAAGATGGGTATCACGAAAGCCGCGCCGCGTACCCTCCCGCATGACGTCATCTCGAACGTCCGCGCTTTGCGCTCCTTCGCGCCCTTTGCTGTTTAGGATTTTCGCCGACGTCCCAACCGTTGAAAAGTATGAGTGTGCGGTCGAAGTTTCGACAGCGCGAGCGGAGAGCGCAGCGACGATGCGGCCGACCGTGGATCTGGCCCGCAGTAGGGCGAACGCATGCCAAGACTCGGGTCGCTGCATTCTGACTTCTTAATTCTGCCCCGCCGGAGGCGAACAAACAGCGAATCCACGCGGGCAGAACCCCGAAAAAAGCAACCCCCTACCTCTAGTATAACTGGTTTCAGAGGGTAAACATGACACGATTGCCAACTTTATATCTCCCATTGAATCATTCGTTTACGCAGAAATCGGCCGTTTTGGGGGCTTGACAAGCAGTTTCGCTTTTTCTTCCCTGTTAGTTCAAGACCCCCACAAGCCGCAGCCGTAGCCTAAATGCCACTCCCACAATCGTTTACCGGGGAGGTAAACTCAGCTCACCGTGTTACGCGCCCTCGCAATCCTGTGTATCTTATTGATAACGATGGGGATATCAAAAGCTCAAGCGCGCCCGCCCGTTCAGCTTGGAATCGATGTCCTTGAAGCCAACCATTTCTCGCCAATCGTCTCGTCCTCCGACGCCAAGTCCAACAAAAATAAGAAGATAGGACTGCTCACCAACCAGACCGGCCTCGACTCCCGCGGTCGCCGCACCATCGACATTCTTGCCCACGCACCCGGCCTGACTCTGGTCGCCATTTTCTCCCCCGAGCACGGCCTAAGTGGCTCATTCGAAACGACTAACATCGCCGACTCCCGCGACCCCGAAACCGGCGTCCCGATTTACAGCGTCTACGGCTCAACCAACGCCGCGCGCCGCCCATCGCCCAGTATTATCAGTCAGTTAGACGCCATCGTCATCGACCTCCAGGACGTCGGCGCCCGCTTCTATACCTACCAAACCACCCTCGGATACTTCCTCGAAGCCGCCGATAAAAAAGAAGTTTACGTCCTCGACCGCCCCAACCCCATCACCGGATCCATGGTCCAGGGTCCCGTTTCCGACCCCGGCCGCGAAAGCTTCGTCAACTACGCTCCCACGCCTATCCGCGCCGGCCTGACCATCGGCGAACTGGCACTCTTTATCAACACCGAACGTCTCATCCACGCCAAGCTGCAAGTCATTGAAATGAAAGGCTGGAAGCGTACTGACTGGTTCGATCAGACCGGCCTGCAGTGGATCAATCCATCGCCCAACCTCCGCAACCTGACCGAGGCCACTCTCTATCCCGGTGTCGCCCTGATCGAACAGACCAACGTCTCCGTTGGCCGCGGCACCGCAACCCCATTCGAATTAATAGGCGCCCCTTGGATCAACCCACGCAAGACGGCTAAGTATCTGAACAAAAGGAAGATAGCCGGAGTCAAATTCGCCAGTGGCGAGTTCACTCCGAAGGCCGGACCCTATGCGGGCGAGCCCTGCCAAGCCATAATAATCCAACTTACTGACCGCAACTCGCTCGATTCCCCGGAACTGGGAATCGAGCTGGCATCAGCCTTATACAAGCTCTATCCCAAGCAATTTCAGATAGATAAGATGATGGCCCTGCTGAACAATCAATCCACGCTCGATGCCATTAAGAAGGGAACTGACCCGCGCTCGATCGCCGCGTCTTGGCGCGACTCGTTGGCGAAGTTCTCCGAACTTCGCCAGCAATATCTTCTGTATAAATAAGTGACCGCCGCTGCTAAGACCCTGAAGAACAATGGCTTACACAAATGCCTCGCACTTTCACGTGACCAACTCTTCCAGGGAATGCCTTGCCCCCATCGACTAGCGTCGGAACCGGCGCTGCGCGCCGGTTCCAGCGTCCCCCGGCCGCCGGGTCCCATGCGCTCCGCCGCCGAAGGCTACGCCTTCGCCGCCATCGCGCCCACCAGTGATTCGAAGATCCGGAACCCGTCTTTCCCGCCAAGTAGTTGCTCGCTAAAGCGTTCCGGATGCGGCATCATGCCCAGGACGTTCCGTCCTGGGCCGCAAATCCCGGCAATATTATCCAGCGATCCGTTGGGATTGCTGTCAGCCGTAATTTCCCCTAACTCATTGCAATAGCGGAAGATAACCCTACACTCCCGCCGCAACTCCTCCAGAGTTCCGGCGTCGCAGAAATAATTTCCCTCCATATGCCCAATCGGAATCGTCAGCACCTCGCCCTCGCGTAAGTCATTGGTAAAAGGCGTGTTATTCGATTCCACCCGCACCTGAACCGGCTTGCAAACATACTTCAAGCCCACATTCCTCATCAACGCCCCCGGCAAAAGCCCCGATTCGCATAAAATTTGAAATCCATTGCAAATCCCCAGGACCAGGCCGCCTCCGGCGGCGAATTTTTTTACCGCCTCCATCACCGGCGAAAAGTGGGCAATCGCCCCCGTGCGCAGATAATCGCCATACGCAAACCCGCCCGGAACAATAATCGCGTCGCAATTCTCCAGATCGTGCGAATCGTGCCACAAAAAAGTTACCGGCTGTTTGGCCACCTGCTGAATTGTCCAGTAAGCATCATGATCGCAGTTGGAGCCGGGAAAAATAATCACGCCAAATTTCATGTGGGCCCTCGATGAGTTGAGCATAGCATGGCTACTTGTTCGGACGCAGCGACCCTGAATCTGGCAACTAAACTGTCGCCGCTGACCCCCAATTCCTGATTACCATCCTGATCCCCAAACACGACTTTCAGGCAACGTCAGTGTTCACACGCTCATCGGAACAATTTTTATTCGACTGAAAATTCTGCATCTGGAGGATGCCTGTGTACAAAGCAGTCTTCATTGTTTCATTGCTTCTTCTCAGCGGTGTCGCCGCCCACGCCCAGTTCTATGCTTTCGGCGGATACTCTTACACGCACGCCGACCTCAACTCCGCCGGCAGCACTTCGCTTAACGGATGGGATGGCTCCATCGAAGGCAAAGTTCTTCCTCTGCTTGGCTTGGTGGCCGACTTCAGCGGCGGATACGGCTCCCCTAATATTGGCTTTGACGGCAACAGCAGTACCAGCGTCTCCCTCCATCAGTACAACTTCCTCTTTGGCCCCCAGGTTTCTTTCTCGGTCAGCAAAATCCGCCCCTTCGCCCACGTTCTGCTAGGTGCGTCGCATCTCTCGGAAAGCGCGCTGGGTGCCTCTACTTCTGACAACGCTTTCGCTTACGCCATCGGCGGAGGCCTGGACTATCACCTGGTCCCCATGTTCGCCTGGCGCGTTCAGGCCGACTACCTGCAGACTCGCTTCAACAGCACTTCGCAAAATGACGTCCGCATCGCCACCGGTCTCGTCTTCCATTTCTAGAGCCTCGTAAACGGATCACTGGTAGAGACGTAATGAATTACGTCTCTACCAAGGTGCGCGATAATGGGTCGTGCTTCGCCGCGCCGTCACCTCATCGATTACGATTTTCATAACATGGACGTGAACGACCATCTCCGCCTTTCCGGCGGCGCGCTGAAGAACTGGTTCATCGCGCAGCTGCAGGACTCGCTCGCCGTCGCCATCCTCTGGTTCGTCGGCCTCACACTGCTCAAGATTCCGCTGGCGCCACTTTGGGCCGTCATCGCCGCAGTCACGCAGCTCGTCCCTCATCTCGGCCCAGTCCTCGGACTCATCGGCCCCGCTCTCGCCGCCGAAATCCGTTTCACCGACTGGCAGCATCCTTTTTATGTTCTGATTCTCTACGCAGTCATCGCGTTCATCGACGGATTCCTGCTCCAGCCCTACCTCATGAAGCGCACCGCCAAAGTCCCCATGTGGGCGTCGATCCTGACGCCGCTGGTGCTCGGCATCATCATTCCGTTCTGGGGAGTTCTGCTCGCGCCACCACTGCTGGCCATCGTCTACGCCTACAAAGCCCGCCGTCCCGCGCAATAAAGCCGCACCCGCATCGCCCAGTCCTTACACCTCGGTAACTGGAACCGCATCGCCACCCGCGTAAAAATGGATTATTGTGAGCCAGTCCACCGGACACCTTCGCGCCCAACTCGCCTCTCTGCGCCGCTTCGTCGCACACATGCCGGCCTCCGCTTGGGTGGTGCTCGGCTTATTTGTCGTAGCCGCACTCGCTATGGCGCTGCACACGGCATTTTCCAGCAAGGACGCGAGCCTCCATCTCAAACTGGCCCGTAACTTCCGCAGCGCGCAGGTTTCCGTCTGGATCGACGGCGATCTCGCTTACTCCGGCCACAGCACCGGCATCGCCAAAAAGAAATTCGGCCTCATCCCCACCGATGCGGTGCAGGGAAGTCTTTCTGAAATCATTCCCGTGCGCGCCGGCCAGCACACCGTGCGCGTCGCGGTCGAAGCCGACGACGGGAAGGCCATCGAAGACACCATCAGCGCCGACTTTGCCCACCACTCCGCGCGCGATCTTTCCGTTTTCGCGGGACACGGCGCGCTTACCATGTCCTGGCAGGGAATTCGCAGCAACGAAGGCGATGCGCCACCCTCCGGCTCTGACTGGTTCTCGCGGTACGCCGGTTCGCTGCTGCTGACCATCGCCGGCTCCATCGTCTCCGCCGTTGCGGGATTCGTGCTGAAAGAGCTGCCCGCAAAGCTTCGCCCCGCACCGGAAGCCGCCAGCAAGCCCCAGCTCGGCTCCAACTGAAGCACCTTTTCTTCCCTTAACGACTGTCATCCCGAACGCCCGCGCTTTTTCCAGCGGGCGGAGGGACCTGGCGCGCAGTATCAACGAATCGGACGCCGCAACCGACTGACGACGACAACTAACGACTGATGACTAATGACTGATTCTCTTCACCATCCTCACCACCGGCAACGCCTTCCCGTCCGCCAGCGGAACCTCAAACCGCTCTCCCGCCTCAAATCCGCGCTTCTCGTAAAGCAACACTCCCGGCAGCGTCGCCACCAACTCCAGCTTCAAAAATCCTTCCGCCCGCGCCGCTTCTTCACATGCGCGCAGCAGTACCGTGCCGATCCCTCGCCGCGCCCACTCCGGATGCACAAAAAATGCCCGCACCCTCGCCGCATCTTTAGCCGGGTCAAGCCACGCATCATCTTTTACCGGCCCGTGATCGCTGCCGAACATGGTTTTGCGCCGGCTCCATCCCCCGCAGCCGACGATCCTGCCCTCAGCCTCCACCAC
>DASVWZ010000288.1:0-23585 GCA_036392935.1 Terriglobales bacterium
GTAGAAGCCTTGCTGCCGGCCGCGCTCCGTAGCTGTTGCTCGAAAAGGGCTGGCGCCCGATATCCCAGTGCGGAATGCAGCCGCTGATGGTTGTAGGTGACTTCGAAAAACGTTTTCAGGTCGGCACGCAGCTCGTCCAGATCGCACCAGTCTCGGCCGTGCACCTGCTCCTGTTTGAGCGTCTTGATGAAGGACTCCGCTTTGGCGTTGTCGTAGGGATTGCCCACGCGGCTCATGCTCGGTTGCACTCCGTGATCGGCCAGCAGCGTGAGATAGTCGGCGCAGGCATACTGAATGCCGCGGTCGGAATGATGAATCAATCCCGGCGCAGGTTGACGTTCGACGAGCGCCATACGCAACGCCTGCACGGCCACACTTGCGCCCAGATGCCGGGCCAGCCCCCACCCGATCACGCGCCGCGAATGCGCGTCTAACACCACAGCAACATAAACGAACTCTTCCTGCAACCGCACGTAAGTGATGTCGGCCACCCACAGTTCATTGAGATTGCGCGTGACCAGACCGCGCGCCAGGTTCGGCCACACTCGCCAACCATGCTGCGAATCGGTAGTCGTGGGGACAAACCGTCGCCGGCGCAGACAGAGCAAATTATCTTCCCGCATCAAGCGCAACACGCGCTTCGCGTTCACGCACTGCCCGCGCTGCCGCAGTTCCCAGTGCACCCGCCGGTAGCCGTAGAACCGCTTCTCTACGATCACTCGCTGAATCGCATCGCGCACCGCCGTGTCCGCCTGCCGCGGCGCCGACTCTTCCCAGTGCCGGTAAAATCCTGCGCGGCTCACGCCGCTCAACTCGCACATTCGTTCTACGCTGAGGCCGCCTTGCCCGGCCCGCTCCGCAATCAACGTGCAGATCGCTTCCCGCCCGCTTTTATGCGCCGCAAGGCTTCGTCGAAAAAATCCAGTTCCAACTCCTGCTGCCCCACCTTGCGCTCCAGCTCCGCAATCCGCTTCCGCGCCGCCAGCAGCTCTCCGCGTGCGCCCAGCGCTTCCGCTCCGGGCCCCGCTGCCGCCGGCTTCCGCGGCCTTCCCGCCCGTTGCTGCGCCAGGCCCGATTCGCCCAGTTCCGTATACCGATCCTTCCACACATACAGTCGCTTCCGCCGAATGCCCAACTCCTGCGCCACTGCGCTGGCACTCTCTCCTGCCAAGACCCGCCGCACCGCTGCTAGCTTCAACTCCGGCGCGTACGCAACCTGTTTCTCCCTTGGTGACATGTGTTCTCCTTGTCGAGAACTGTCACCATTATCTCTGTCTCAGTTTTGGGGTGCACTCCAAACCATGCCCCCGATATCATGGGGTTGTCATGTCCGCCGGATTGCGTCGTATTTACGGCACGCATCACCTGCACTTTACCACTCCTGCCACCGGCGCACCGCCACTGAACGGCCGCCCACCGCGGAAATCTCATCCGTAATCCGGAAAATCAGTCCCGAAACCGAACGCAACCGCGCCTCTTTATCGGTAGTGGTGTCGTTCGCTTGTCATCCTCGAGCGAGCGTTTCCGCGAAGTGTAAGGATCTGGGCGAGCCCCGCGTCGAGAGCCTGCCCTGAGAGCAATAGCGACCGAACGGCCGCGTCTAACTCGCATTCTTCGTAAGCGGCGCCACTACCTGTTTATCCCCAGTCTGGGCAAACTCTCGCCAGCCGATCCGTTGCCGGCGACCCTCGTGCCCACGGTCATAACCCGAAAAAAACGCAGCAACACCCTCCTGTCCCCACCCTGAGCAATTTTTTTTCGCCAACCCATCCCCTGTCAGTGACCGCCATCACCGGCCCTTGGTCGGCAAATCTCAGCTCGCGATTTTTACCCCATGCCCGCAATGTAGGAGGCAACATTGCCAACCCTGTGCACCCATACCCAGGGACCATTGGCCCAGGTTCCGCTAGCACGCGCGAGCTAACCTGGGAATCGGAGCCAGGAATCCACACAGTCGGCCTACTCCAGCCATCGAACCTGGCGGACCCGGAGGGACTTGAACTTGAGGCGATTGCGCGGCGTCTGAGCCGCGCGCCGAAATCCCGAAGCGCCTTTTGCGAGGGATCTCCAAGGCAGGAATCTAAGTTAAGACCTGGCGGACCCGGAGAGACTTGAACTTGAGGCGTTTTGCGGGCGTGAGCGAAGGCGAAGCCGAGCGGGAGTCCGCAGCCGAAATCCCGAAGCGTTTGTTGCGAGGGATCTCAGCAGCAAACGGTTTACCGTGACTGGCGGACCCGGAGGGACTTGAACCCCCAACCTCTGCGTTCGAAGCGCATTGCTCTATCCAGTTGAGCTACGGGTCCACGCCCAAATCAGCCTCAAGATTACCACTCATCCCAAAGTCCGATCCGAAGCGGGCTAGACCACAATTGGCCTCCATGTTAATCACTTAGTAAACATGCGGGTCTCGTAAACCCTTTGTTATCTAGATTTTGATATGTAACTCGCTTGGAATCAGTAACTTCTGAGATATCCCTTCAGCCTGACCCAATAGAATCAATACCTTACATCGGTTTTTGATAGGGGGGGTGCACCCACTTATAGGCCTATTTGCCGAGCAAGCCAAAGGCCGTGACGTTATTGTCGGTCCCGACGTAGACCTTGCCATTCACGATCATCGGCGTCCCAAAATGGCTGGCTACGCCGATCTGATCGCGCTTGCCCGCTTGACCGGAATTATAAAGTTCCTTCTGCAAGTTGGTCGCATTGTAAGCGTGCAGTATGGCCGTGGGACTGCCATGCTCAATCGCCCACACGATCCCATTGGCGGTCTGATTGGCAGAGATGGCTGGCGTGCTGCCGGGATAAGGATAAGTCGCCGAACTGCGCGACGCCGGAGTCGCACCCAGCCTTGCGTTCGAAAACTTGTATTGGCGAAGATTCCCTCTAATCGGCCCGTAATACAAACTGCCGTTGAAGTACGCAGGCGTGGAGAACGACCCAGCCGGAAACACTCCTTTGAGCTCCTGATAAAGCGCGTCGTTGTTGCTGGGATTGAACTTGCCCATATCGTCTCGGTCGACGATGTACACATTGGTATCCTTGCCGGCTCCGACCGCGAGATAGCGAGTATTCCCCTTGGCGTCAGTCATCGCCGGAAGAACGATCACTCCACCCGAGCCAAGGTCCGTGTCGGTATTGGACTCTTTGACGGTGTTGTACATGTTGAAATAATCGGCGACCTGGAGCTCGCCACTCTTGGTCGAAACCTTGATGAAGGCGTTGCCGTAGTCACCGTTGATGGGAAAGCCTTTAGCGTTCAGGGTGGTGTCGAAGGTGCCATTGGCGTCGAGGAAAAAAATGTTGCTTCCGTCAGACGCCAGGCCGTCGCCGGCCATCCATATGGAACCATGCTGGCCGTTGGCAGTGACGTTGAGGATGCGGGTAGCCTGCAACGTCGAAGCGTCGAAGCCGATGATCCATCCGGTGTAAGGCGGGTGATCGCAGTGCGAGGTCCAGGCGGTGTAAACAATGCCGTTGAGCAACAACAAGGCCGCCCGTTCGGCGTAATGCTCAGCGTCGAAGGTCGTAAAACCTTTTTTGTTGGGATATTGAGCCTGAACCTCGACCGGCCCACTGAATTCTTCTGCGCCGGTCGTGATGTCGAGCGCGTGGATGCGTTGATGGTAGTTGCCGCTCGAATCCACGCTCATCGCGACCACGTAGATGGTGCCGTTGGGGCCGGTGTTGCGATCGATCACAGGAGTTGAAGTAATACCGATCTGCGGGGTGATCTGATTGCAGTTGAGATCGCCGGGGACAGATTCGCCGCTTTCAAGCAGGGAAGCTTTCCAGAGTTGCGCGCCGGTGTCGGCGTCGAAGGCGTAGGCGCTGTCATTTTCAGTGACGGCGTAAAGGACGTTGTGGGTTGAGCCGGATACGGTGACCCCAGAGAGATAGAGCGGCTCGGCGTCGATTTTAGCGTCGACCGCCATGGTAAAGAGTTTGCCGAAACTTGAGGAGTTCACATTCTTGAGATTGAGCGTCGTCTCATGCAGGTTCTGACCGGTGCGCGCGATGTCATTGTGGTAGGTGGTGACGTCGGTGGCGAAAAGGACCGGGGCCAGTAGCAGAATGGCTGCTGCGGAAATGGTGCGGAATGTCTTGCGCATGTCAGCTCCTTGGAGAGTGGTGAAGCTCGCATCCGGCGGTGCGATAGGATGCGCAAATATTGTTGCAAGTTGCCGCTCTCGCCGCAACCGATGCGGATACGGCTGTCGGAGGGGAAACAAGAATTAGAAATCGAATTCTCCAATCCGGATGATCTGCCGGCACCGTACTTCAGTGAAATCCCTTTCTAGGGTGGGGTGAAAAAGGAGAATTCGTGAAAATTAAGGCAACCTCGACTCTGAGTCTGGCCATGGCGGCAGCGGCTTTGCTCACAACCACAAACCTATTTGCTCAAAATTCAAAGGCCAACCAAACCGAAGGGTATGGGGACGACAAGGTGCTGGTATTGCGATATCAGCAGAATTTTGATTGCATCGACCAGCCCCACGACGACCTTAACTTCAACGGAATTCCGGCGGACCAGGATCCGGCGGAATTTCAAACCCCGATTTGCCAGGTAGCAACGAATCCCACGATCAATCCTCCGGGGCAGGAGGGAAATCCGTACCAGACCACAGAGCCGGTGTATGTTTTGGTGCCGATGTTCTCGGTGGACAACGATCAGAACCCCAAGGATGCGATCTCGTGCAAAAACGTTGTGGCCGGAACGCTGTGCGGAGAGGCGCTGGGTAAAACGTTGATCAAGCTGTTTGGCGCGGTGCCAGAGGCGTTCAAGGAAACCTCCAAGGTTTATACCCAATGTCCCGATCCCGGTTCGGCAGCGGGCACCTGCACCATGCACGCTTCGCGGATCGACCTGGGCAAATTGCTGGTGGCTCTGGGATATTTACCTCCACCGGCAACCAACGTTTTTCTGCCGACGCCGAATCACAGTCACGTACTGATCGATCAGGACATTAACCTGAAGCCGATCTGGTGGCAGGTGATTCCGGTGCTGGTGCTGCAAGAAAGTGATTGGCCGACGAAGAATGCCGGCAGTGGTATCACGTCGTATTACAGGCTGCTGCAGGCGGAGAAGGCGAAGACTGCCTTGCAGGCTCCGTCGAATTTCTTTCTGTTCTTCTCGTCGTATGTTGCGATGGATGACATGCGGTAGGGTTGGGTTCCGGCCCCGGAAGGAAATGGGGCCGGAACGCAATGTTTTGCTGCTCGTGTTTCGCCACTCTTTGCTACTCGAGGCCGAGGAATTTCATGAGAAGCAGTGCCGAGAAGATGCGCAAGCAGAATTTGGTCATGAGAAGGCTCCTGGCGATGGTTTGATGGCTGAGTCAGGATAGCATTTGGTCGCCGATCGTTAGTGCGGCACTGCTCGCCGGTTCACACCGCAAAGATCTGGTAAAGCATGAGGTAGACGATCACGCCCGTGACGGAGACGTAGAGCCAGAGAGGAAATGTCCAGCGGGCGATGGCTTGGTGGGCGGCGTAGTGCTCGCGCAGGGCCCGGCTGAGGGTAATGATGATCATAGGAACGATGACGGCAGCGAGGATCGTGTGGGAGATCAGGATGGTGAAGTAAATTGGGCGCCAGATGCCGTGTCCGGGGAAGTGAACCGACCCGACGTGGTAGTGGTAGTAAAGATAGCAGGCGAGAAAGATGCTGGAGCAGACGAGCGCCGCGATCATTACCGCACGATGGGCTGCCATGTGCCCCCGGACGATGAGTTGGCGTCCGGTGACGAGGAGGACGGCGCTGGTACCATTCAAAGTGGCATTGATAGCGGGGAACATGGCGTATTGCGGGGGAATCTGCATGGGTCGTTCGTCGTTATTTTGAGTTATGCCGCCGGTTTGGTTGTGCGACGATTCACCATAATAAACGCCAGCCCGAACATCACGAGAGAAAAGAGAACCAGCACGACCATGGATGTGGCGGGCGCGAACAACGTCGGCGCGTCAGGATAGAGCAGGCCGCGGAGGGCTTCGACTCCGTAGGTGAGCGGGTTGATTTCCATGAGAAGACGCAGCCAGCCGGAGGCTCCAGCTAAGGGAAACATCGCGCCCGACAGCAGCCAGAGCGGAATAAGAAAAAGGTTGATGATGGCATGAAAAGCTTGGCTCGAGTCCATGGGCCAGGCGATGGCGAAGCCGAGCGCGGTGAGCGCAAAAGAAACGAGGAAGATGACGACGGCGACAAGCAGGAACTGAATGAAGTTCATGTGGATGCCGACGAAGGGCGCGAAGATAAGAAAGATGAGGCCCTGGATGGCGGATAGCGTCGTGCCTCCGAGGACTTTGCCAAGAACGATGGCAGAGCGGGGAACGGGCGCAACCATGACGGACAGGAGAAATCCTTCTTTGCGGTCTTCGATGACCGACATCATGGTGAAGATCGAGGTGAACAGCACGATCATGATGAGCGCGCCGGGGTAAAAGTAATCGAGATAATGCTGCTGGCCGGGAGCGCTGCCGGAGCGGAACGAGCTGCCAAAGCCGGAGCCGATGACCAGCCAGAAAAGCAGGGGCGAGAGAATGACTCCGACCACGCGGCTGCGCTGGCGGTAGAAGCGGACGACCTCACGCCACCAGAGGGTGAAGGCGGGGAGGGTGAGTCCGGCGGAAGTGGGAGCAGTTGTCGGAAAGGCGGCGGTTTGAGTGGCCATGGTTACGATTCGCCCTCGTGATTGTCGTCGGTCCAGAAGCGGTGACCGGTGCGGTGAATGAAGACGTCTTCAAGTGTGGGCTTGCTCACGGAGATGGCGTCGATCTCGCCGGGGAAAGCTTCGACCACGTCGGTGATGAAGTGATGTCCGTACTCACGCTCGAGGCGAAGCTGGTGGTTGAGAATCTGGGCCTCGGCATGGAAGCGCACGCGCATGCGCGCGGCGAGCGATTCGGGATCTTTGGCTTCGATGAGTATGACATCGCCGCCGATTTCATGCTTGAGTTCATCGGGTGTCCCGAGGGCTACGACCTTCCCTTGGTTGAGAATGGCCAGCCGGTCACAGCGATCGGCTTCTTCCATTAAGTGTGTGGTGACGACGACGGTAACGTGTTCCTCATCGCGAAGAATGGCGAGGTACTGCCATAGGTCGCGACGGGCGCCGGGATCGAGGCCGGTGGTGGGCTCATCGAGCAAGAGGACCGAGGGATGATGGAGCAGGCCTTTAGCGAGCTCGAGGCGGCGCTGCATACCTCCGGAAAAAGTTTCGGCTTTGTCGTTGGCGCGATCGGCGAGACCGACGCGATGAAGCATTTCGTTGATGCGGGCGTTAAGCGGCGCGCCGTGGAGCCCGTAGAGATGGCCCTGGTGCCATAGATTTTCGCGGGCCGTGAGTTTGACGTCGATGCTTTGTGCCTGAAAGACGACGCCGATGCGATGGCGGACCGCATTAGGATCGCGTGCAACGTCGGCACCGAGGATGGTGACACGGCCGGAGGTCGGAATCATCAGGGTCGAAAAAATTCTGAAGAGCGTGGTTTTGCCGGCGCCGTTGGGGCCGAGCAGGCCGAAGAGCTCGGCGGGACGAACGTCAAAGCTGACGCCGTCGAGGGCGGTGCGTCGGGCGTACTGGTGGACGACGTTTTCGACGGTGATGACTGGAGCGGCGAGATGGCGAGATTCGCGCTCAAGGGTTGCGGGATAGGCGGGCGTCTTTGAGGCCACGACTCATTTTACGATGAGCGGGCGGGAAATCGTTAACCACAGAGTCGCCAAGCAAATCAGGCCTTTACGCTGGGACGGGGCGCTGGTCGCGAGCGCGGATCGGCTCGGCGAGGGAAAGTGGTACGTGACGCCAGACTTGGATAGCAAGCACGACGGCAGTCGCGAGCAGAAGCGCGCCGACCGCGACATGGGCGACAGTGGAGATGACCATGGGGAGTTCGGGTTGGGCTGCGTCCTTGGCCCACTCAACACGCGTCAGAAATGCGATGAAGCCGAGGCAGAGTTGGGTGATCAGCAGGCCGAGCATTATGATGGCGGGCTTGCGGACAGCCTCGATCTTGGAAAATTGCGAGAGCGCGCGAACGTCAGTCCAAGCGAGGACAAATGCGACAACTGCGGCATGGACGGCGTGCGGCCACCAACTGAGTCCGTGATGGCGGAACATGGCTCCGAGGATGAGTTGGACGTAAAGAACGAAGATGGAAAGCCAGGTGAGGGTGATTAATGGTGGACGGCGCGAGTCGAATTCAATGGCTGGGACTTCTTCGACCCATTTACGCCCAGTGAAAACGGCAACGGCAACGGTGAGGCAGAAAAATGTTTGCGCGAGCGCGGCATGAGCAGAGGAAATTGGCGCAGGCAAGAAGTAAAGCACGGTCAGACCGCCCAAAATGCCCTGCGCGATGACGGTGCCCAGCGCGCCGAGGCTAAGATACCGCATCCACCGGCGGCGGTCAGCGCGCCAGGTCCAGATAGCGAGAATGATAGTGAGCAGACCAGCGACCTGGGCAATCATGCGATGGGTGTGTTCGAACTTTACGCCGCCGACCAGGCGAGGAATTTTGTAGAGTGAGCCGAAGGAAGTGGGCCAGTCGGGGACGGACAGACCGGCGTCATTGCTGGTGACGAGCGCGCCGGCGATGATGAGCAGGAAAGTCCACCCGGCTAGAACCACAGCAAAGCGATGCAAGCCAGGATTGTAAGAGTTGTTTTGGATCTTCGAATCGCGCGGCATGTTATAAGGTTGTGATCACTAAAGAAGACATTCTAGCGAATGGCAGGCGAGGTTGGAAGACAGGTCAGTCCGCGGCGACGAAGTGCGGAGTTTCGGGCTTCCCGGAGGAAATGGCAGCCATGACCAGGTCTGCCAGGGCCGCGATGAACGTGGGCGAGTCGTTGAGTCCGGCTGTCATTTCGAACTGACGGATGCCAAGGCCGGCAGCCTGTTCGCGGGCTTCGTGATCGATTTCGCCGAGTGTCTCGACGTGATCCGAGACGAAGGAGATGGGAACGATGCAGAGATCGCGAACTCCCCGGGCGGCAAGATCTCGGATAGTTTGGCGTAGAGACGGCTGGAGCCATTTACTGGCGCCGACTTTGCTCTGGTAGCAAAGATGATGGCGATTGGACCAGCGGCCGCTGGACATCAGCAGATCGACGGTTTCTTCGATGTGGCGCTGATAGGGGTCGCCGTTATCGATGACGGCTTGGGGGACACTGTGAGCGCTGAAAACGAGATCCGGAAGCGCGGGATCGGGAAAGCGGGATAGGGCTTCATCAATCTTTTCTGCAAGAGATTGAAGATAAATTTCGTTGTGGAAAAAAGCGTCGATGAGATGGACGGGCCGATTTTCTCGATAATGCCGCCGCCATTCATTCAGGCTGCTGCCGGTAGTGGTGCTCGAATAATGAGGGTAGAGCGGAAGCAGGACAATTTCGTCGCAGTGGGCTGCTTCGATTTGCCTGGTGGCTTCAGAGGTGAAGGGATGCCAATAGCGCATGGCGACAAAGCAATGGACGTCGATACCGTCGGTGGCCAGTTTCCGTTCGAGGGCGCGAGCTTGCCTCTCAGTGAACCGGCGGATGGGCGAGCCACCTCCGATAACGGAATAATGATGCTGGACTTTGCGGGCGCGCGTGGTTGAAATCAGCTTCGCGAGGGGCTTGCGGCCAATGCGGGCGAAAGGGAAGTCGATGATATCGGGGTCGCAGAAGAGGTTGTAAAGAAAAGGTTCGATGGACTCGAGCGAGTCCGGACCGCCGAGCTGAAACAGAACTACACCGACGCGGCGATTTGAAATTATTTTCTCCTGGGATCCCACAAAGGTTAGAGGGATGGTAACGAAAATGGCGGGGACGGTCAACCGCGGGAATCTGAGCGATGATTTTACAGAGTTTTGACTTGACTTGGGATAGTAACTCCATCAAAGTTGCCGGTGCTTGGGGCCCACGACTGACTGGAGGAGAAGATGAAGAAGCACCCAAGGGGCTTGACATCCACCATGGAGCAACGGCTGGCGGCGTACGTCGCTGCGAGCGCGGCAGGCGCGGGATTACTGGCGGCGCAGCCGGGAGAGGCCAAGATTATTTATAAGTCGGCCAATATTCCAATTGCGGTCGATACAGGGACAGTTTATCTGGACGTAAATGGCGATGGCATCGACGACTTTGGATTTTCAAATGGATACACGGGGCCCAATGGTCCGCAGGAGGGCAACCACGCATCGAGCGTGCTGGTAGGTCCGGCCCACTTGGCGAATCGAGTCTGGGCGATTCAGAGCGATAAACATGTCTGCGCGGCGGCGCTGGAAAAGGGCGAGACGATTGGTCCGGGCTCTCCGTTCGAAAAGGGAAACTCATTGTTGCCGATGGCCTTTGGAAGGGGGAACAGCATTAGCGGTAGCGCGGGCTGTCCGTGGGTGAAAGTGACGGAGCACTATCTTGGATTCAAGTTTGCGATTAAAGGCAGAACGCATTTCGGTTGGGCGCGAGTCAAGATGGGCGGACTCGGAAACATCGACTATATTGTGGGATACGCCTATGAGACCGTCGCCGACACGCCGATTGTGAGTGGAGCGACGAGCGGCCCAAGTGAGCAACCGAGAACGCTGGGTGAACTGGCACTCGGCACAACGCGTTAAGAAGATGCGCACACCGGTTGCACCCGGTTGGCTAACTGAAGGTAGGAAGTTTAACCAGGTCCGACGAGGGGACAGATTCGGTGGGCAGGCCAGCCTTACGCCAGGCGCCAAGACCACCCGTGATCACATACGCATTGAATCCGTGTTCTTTGAGGAGCAGCGCCACACGGGCGCTAGTAGCTTCGCGCAGTCAAGTGCAGTAGAGATAGATGTCCTTATCCTTGGGCAGCATCTTGATTTCTTCCGCGAAGTTGTTGGGCTCAAATCGAATGGAGCCTCTGATGCGTTGCGCGGAAGCGTCGTAGTAACCGTGGCTGCGGACATCGGCGACAATGACATCGTCGGATTCGGCTTGTAACCGGAGCGCCAGTTCTTCGATGGCGACACGCGGAACGGGATTCTTCTTGGCCTTTTCCCAGATCCAGATGCGATAAGCAAAAAAGAGAACGACCGCCATAAGGAGAATCACGCCCATGATGTGGCTGGCGGTGTTGATGCCGCGAGTGATGGCAGCGAGGAAGTCGTGGAAGATATACCCAAGGGTGAAATAGGCGCTGATGTAAAGCGTTGTGCCGAGCAGATCAAACCGCAGAAATTGCCAGGGGCGCATCTTCATACTGCCGGCGAGTGGCGGCGCCATGGTGTTGATGCCGGGGACAAATTTCGCGAACAGCAGCGTGATTTTGCCCCGCTTATAGAAAGATTCTGCCGAGCGCAGAATGCAGTTTTCGGGATTCATCGACAACCGGCAGAGGAAGCCTAGCAAGGCCCATCCGGCCTCACGGCCTAGGGTAAACGTGCAGATATCGCCAATCATCATGGCGGATATGGCCAGCAGTAAGACGGTGGCGGAATTCAAGCTGTGCGAGGCGCAAGCGGCGCCACCACCGACCAAGGCGAGTGCAGCGGGCAGCGGCAGTCCTATTGATTCGGCGAAGACGACGATGAAGATCAGGAGATATCCGTGACGCGTGATGGCAGCGAGCAAGTCGGTCATGATTGGAGCGGCTGTTTCAGTATAAATAACTGATGCGGCAGACACGTCGGGCGACGCAGTGACAGGGCGGGCGATGTCATCGGGGCGTCTAGACGTGACCGTGGTCGGCGGCATCAATCGACGGGTAGAACACGAACAGCGACTCGACGTTGGTGATCTGAAGGGCATGGTGCACGCGCTCGCAGACTCCCACCAACATCAGAGCGCGGCCGCCTTTCTGGTGGCTGATATGCGCTCCGACGAGGGCGCCGATGGCGGCGGAATCCACATAAGGCACGTCGGTCAAATCAAGGATCAGTGCCTGCGAGGTGCTAGACCGAACACGTGACTGAAAGTCGAAAAGATTGGAGATGACAAGCGGGCCTTTGAGGCGGAGAACGCGTTTTCCATCCTGACGGGCAAGATCTTCAATGCTGAGGGGTTCTTGCGGCATGAGGAGAATATTAGCATCGTAAGTGGGATGGAGCGCAAGGGATTCCGCAAGGGAAGGCTTGCCGGCAAGGGTTTTAACGTAACAGGAAAACCGGAAATCACGCGCCGGCGGGTTTGGATGCCGCGTTGCGTGATTTTTTCCGAGCGGCAACCCATCCTTTTTTTAACGTTTGGCGGGCGCGGCCGAGGGCCAGAGCGCCTTGAGGTACATCGTCGGTGATACAGGAGGCAGCACCAACATAGGCGTTTGGGCCGATGCGGATCGGTGCGACCAGGGTAGAATCGCTGCCGATGAAAACGCCGTCTTCGATTATAGTTTCATGTTTGGCCGAGCCGTCATAGTTGCAGGTGATCGTCCCGGCGCCGATATTGACGCCTTCGCCGATCTCGGCATCCCCGAGGTACGTGAGGTGGTTGGCCTTTGAACCTTTGCCAATGCGGGTTTTCTTGACTTCCACAAAATTGCCGATGTGCGCGCCTTCGCCGATGTCACTGCCCGGACGCAGATGAGTGTAGGGGCCGAGGATGGCGTTGGCCTGGACGATGGAGTCTTCGATCAGGCTGCCGGGGCGGATGGTCACCCGATCAGCGATTCGGGAATTTTCAACGATGCTGTAAGAGCGGACGCGGCAGTTGGAGCCGATTTTCGTATCGCCCAGCAGCTGCACGAACGGTTCGATCACGGTATCCGACCCGACAACAACGTCGCTGTCGATAACGCAGCTTTGCGGGCTGAATATCGTGACGCCTTCCGCCATAAGCGCCAGGCATTTGGCAAGCCGCATTTCGCGATCAATCTGAACGAGTTCCGCGCGAGTGTTTCCGCCGAGGATTTCATGCGGATTTTCGGCCTCGGTGGCAAGAACGGGCAGTTTGGCCTTTTGAAAAACACCGGCCATGTCGGTGAGATAAAACTCACCGTGGGGATTGTTGTTCTGCAAGCGGTCGATGTGCTGCTGTAATTGCGGAACGGAAAAAGCGTAAAAACCGGAGTTGATTTCGTTGATCAGTTTTTGGGCCGGCGAAGCCGATTTTTCTTCAACGATCGCTTGAACTTGCGCGCTTTTGCCCCTGCGAAGGACGCGGCCGTATCCAGTTGGGTCGTGGAGGTTGGCGGAAAGAATCGTCATCGCTGGGGCGTGGGCAAGATGGAAGTCCAGCAAGCGCCGAATCGTTGCCGGTTGAATCATGGGCGCATCGCCGGAGAGAACGACTACGGTGTCGTAAGGCTTCAGTGCGTTGCGAGCGACCATCAGCGCGTGCCCGGTGCCTTGCTGCGGTTGTTGGTGGACGAAATTGATTCCGGTTTTATCGAGGGCTTTACGAACCAGGTAAGCTTCATGGCCGACGATCGCGAAGATATCACTTGCAGGTACGATTTGCGCGGCGGAGACGACGACGTGCGCCAGCAGGGATTTGCCGCCGACTTCGTGCAACACTTTTGGGAGCTTCGATTTCAGGCGGGTGCCTTTTCCGGCAGCCATGATGACGATGGCGACGCGATTTGAGGCCGCCCCTGCCCGATGTTTTGCTTTTGCCATTCTAGCCAATATACCGTGGGCGTAGAGGAAATAGCAGCGATAGGTAGACGAAGAGTTACGAATTAGAGCCGGGCTTCAACGCAGCTTAAGAAGGTCGCGCGCGATGCGGTCGGTGGCGTGACGAGCGACTTCGCCTTCATCCAGGTAGTTGCCGAGGACTGGCTTTACGCCGAGTTTTTCGATGGCATCAAGGTCGACCACCACTTGCGCGGAACCTTCCTGCGCGTATTTAGCGAGCATGGCGGCTGAAGGTACCTTGTTGTTGATGAGTGCGTAATCAAAAATGCGGGCCTGGGCGTGGGCATTGAGGGCACGAATGTGATCCGCGGCGGTGCGATCGAGACTTTCGTTAGCCTGCGTCATGAGGTTGCAGATATAGACCTTGGTGGCCGACGATTCTACGATGGCGGGCGCAATTCCACGAACAAGCAAGTTAGGAATCAGGCTGGTGAAAAGGGAACCGGGTCCGATAGTGATGAGGTCGGCTTCAGAAATGGCTTGTAGGGTTTGAGGCAACGGCTCTACATCGTGAGGAACCAGAAACAGCTCCTGGATGCGGCCCTTGCTGGCAGTGATTTTTGTTTCGCCGCGAACGCGAGTGCCATCGGTCATCAAGGCTTCAAGTTCGATGTTCGATGTGGTTGCCGGATAGATGTGCCCCTTGGTGGTCAGGATTTCTGAAGAGAGCCGCACTGCTTCACTGAAGTCGCTGGTGATCGATGTAAGCGCGGCCAGAAACAGATTTCCGAAGCTGTGGCCCTCGAGCCCAGAGCCTTTGTCGAAGCGATGTTGAAACAAGCGTGAGAGTAGTGCCTCGTCCTGGGACAAGGCAACGATGCAGTTGCGGATGTCGCCCGGGGGCAGCATATTGAACTCTTTGCGGAGGCGCCCGCTAGAGCCCCCGTCGTCGCTGACGGTGACGACGGCACAAAGGTCGCCGATTACCCCGCCTTCGCTGCCTGGAACCGGAGCCTCGCCGACGGGGCGGGCATATTGTTTCAATCCCTTCAGCAGCGTGGAAAGACCAGTGCCTCCGCCGATAGCGACGACACGCAACGGTTTCGAGGTGGAATTCGGTGCATCCTTGAGGGATGCGGTGGGGCTCAAGGTTCCGCTCAACATTCCTCTTCGAGGCCGGCCGCGGCCAGGTTTTCGTCCGGGTCGGGGTAAAGCAATTCGGTGAATCGTGGGTCTTCACTGAGGTTCTGAAAGTCGGAGTCATTTCTGGCTTGGAACCGTAAACCAGAATTCAGGCGCAGGGCGTTGGACAGGTGACGGAGGGATTCTTCGACGTGGCCGGTAAGACAATCCAGCGCAGCCAGCCCGTAGGCAACATAATCCGCCTTGGGAGCCTGCTTGGCGAGTTGTTCGAGATGTTCGCGCGCACTAACGTAGTCGCCCAGATTCATGAGTGAGACGGCGTAGTCGTAATGCTCTTCCGCAGTTTTGAATTGAGTGCTTACCTTTTCCGACTGCTGATTGCACGCGTTCAAGTGGACGGCGGCCCGATCAGCAAGCTCTTTGCTGGGACCTCCGACGACCTTCTGAAAGTTGGTCTTGGCTTTGTCGAACTTGTGTTCCTGCATCGCTCGCAGTCCAGCTTCATAGGCTTGAATCACCTGCGCATAGCGCGGATCGTCGGCGAGAGAAGCTTTAGCTGTAGTTTTCTGTGCCATTCTCAATACTCTTCCTGACTGTTTCGTAAGCTGTCCTTTTTCGGATGATTCGAGTGCGTAAATCACTTCAGACTGCATGATCAAACAACAACGACCACCAGTGATGCCTACCCGTGAATTGCGTAAGAGAGGAACTTCTCTCACTTGATCGATGTTGCAGTTTCAAGATCGATTTGTTGCCATTCGCCCGCGATAATGCCTTTGCGGATCTGGGCAGCGGTCTTGCCGCTCTTCGATTCCCGATAAGTGTAATACAGTTCGCGCAAGCAGGTGCCGCAGCGCGCGCCGTGCGTAGTTTCAAAGCAGGTTCGCAGGCTCTTGTGTCCCACCCGGCTGCAGAAGCAATAACACGGTTGCTGGTGCAGAACATCGGGAATGGTTGCAGCCAGTTCATAGGCGCGCATCTGATACGGAAACTGAGCGTCGTTGCCCCAGAGTTGGTCCCTTGTCAGGATGGGCGGCAATTTGGCGTCCTTGGCAGGCGGACCCGGATTGTAGGCCGGAACCTCGCTCGAGCCAGACGTCGCCCAGGGAGCGGAAACCGCCACGATCATCACGAAAAGCGCCAATAAGATCAATCGAATTCTCAACATGCGTCGATTCCCAGTTGCTTCATTGTAAACCGAAATTGAGATTGAGGCGATTTGTGGGGGCGAAGTTCGCTGCCGAGTGCCTGCGCGCGATGCGGAAATCTTAACCGAAAATGGCTTCGCTGGGTGCGTCGGTTTACATGTAAAATCAGGGACAGTGCAAGAGCTATCGCAACCGTCTGGCTCTCCCGGAATAGAGCCTCTCGTTAAGCCTCCCTCGCCGAACAAGGTGATGATTCTGTCTGTTTGGCTGCGCGACCTGATTATTTCCTTGGCAATCGCCTGTTTCATCATCATTTTCTTATATCAGCCAGTAAAAGTTGAAGGCACCAGCATGATGCCGTCGCTCTCCGATCAAGAACGCGTGTTTGTGAATAAGTTTGTTTACCGGCTCGAACCGATTCAGCGAGGAGACATCGTAGTCTTCCGCTATCCTCGCGATCCTTCAAAGAGTTTCATCAAGCGAGTGATTGGGCTATCCGGCGATCATATCCAGATCGATGCCGGGCGCGTGTATGTGAACGGGCATTTGCTCGACGAAGATTACGTACCCACGGCCTATGAAGACGAACGGTCATACCAGGAGATCATCGTTCCGCCGAACAGCTATTTTGTACTTGGGGACCATCGCAGTTTGTCCAATGACAGTCGCGATTTTGGTCCCGTGAGCCAGGGTTACATTTACGGCAAAGCTGTGTTTGGGTACTGGCCGGTCGATAAAATGGGCGTCGTGCGGTAGATAGATCGACGTTTTCCACTGACATCCTCCTTTCGCAGAATCCCCGCGCCTGATAAAATTTATAAAATCCACTCCCTGGAGACAGAATGCAAGCGATCCTTGCACTGGAGGACGGAAAGGTCTTCCGAGGCAAAGGCTACGGCGCAAAAGGCGAATGTCGCGGCGAAGTCGTTTTTAATACTTCCATCACCGGCTACCAAGAAATTTTCACCGATCCTTCTTACGCCGGGCAGATTGTAGTTCTCACCAACCCCGAAATCGGAAATTACGGCACCAACCCCGAAGACAACGAAGCTACGCGTCCGTACATCGAGGGGCTGATTGTGCGCGAGTTTTCCAAGGTCAGCTCGAACTGGCGTTCGCAGCAGGTGGCTGAAGAGTATCTCGAGGGATTTCAGATTCCGGTACTGGCAGAGATCGATACGCGGGCTCTGGTGCGCCATCTGCGGGACAACGGCGTGATGCGCGGGGTGATTTCGACGCTGGAAACGAATGCGGAGAAGTTGATCGCGAAGGCGCGGTCGTTTCCGAAGATGGATGGTACCGATCTGGCAAAGGTTGTGACTACGAAGCATACCTATGTATGGGAGACGGGCGAGCGGTCGCATTTGCCGGATGAAGTGGTCGGGGTGAAAGAAACGCCGGAGCGGTTTCATGTGGTGGCGTATGACTTCGGGATCAAACAGAACATTTTGAAGAAGCTGCGCGGCGAGGGTTGCAAAGTCACAGTCGTTCCGGCGGAGACGACGGCGGAAGATGTGCTGGCGCTGAAATCAAATGGGGTGTTTCTGTCGAATGGGCCGGGCGATCCGGAGCCGTGCACTTATGCGGTGGACAATATTCGGCGGCTCATGGGACGGCAACCGATTTTCGGGATTTGTCTGGGGCATCAATTGACCGGGATCGCGCTGGGCGGGAAGACCTATAAGCTGAAATTCGGCCACCATGGCGGAAACCATCCGGTGAAGCAATTGCACACCGGGAAGGTTGAGATCACGGCGCACAATCATAATTTTGCGGTCGATCCGGATTCGCTGCCGCAGAGCGAGGTGGAGCTGACGCACATAGATTTGAACGACAACACGCTTGAGGGTTTACGGCACAGGAATTTGCCATTGTTTACGGTGCAATATCATCCAGAGGCGTCACCGGGTCCGCATGACTCGCATTATCTGTTCAAGGATTTTGTGAAGATGATGGAGGAGTGGAAAGGGTGAGCAAGCGATCGCATAATGCCGAAACGTACTGACATATCGAAAATACTGATTCTCGGCTCCGGCCCGATCATCATCGGACAATCGGCGGAGTTCGACTACTCCGGCACGCAGGCCTGCAAGGCGCTCAAGGCCGAGGGATTTGAAGTCGTGCTGGCGAACTCGAACCCAGCGACGATCATGACCGATCCGGAATCGGCGGATCGCACCTACATCGAGCCGCTCACACGTGAATATCTGGAAGAAATCATTCGCATTGAGCGGGAGATGGCTCCCGGTGCTGGATTTGCACTATTGCCAACGGTTGGCGGGCAGACGGCACTGAATTTGGCGATCGAACTTTCGGACGGCGGGGTCCTCGAAAAGTACGACGTCAAGCTGATTGGCGCAAACGTGGATGCTATTAAGAAGGCCGAGGACCGTCTTTACTTCAAAGACGCAATGCAGAAGACCGGGCTCGACGTGCCGCGATCTGCACTCGTAAATAACTTGAAAGACGGCCTGGAATTCGCTGGGAAAATTGGCTTTCCAGTGATCATTCGGCCATCCTTCACGCTTGGCGGATCGGGCGGTGGTATTGCCTACAATCGTGAAGAATTACTTGAAGTCCTCGCTCGCGGCCTGGATTTTTCGCCGGTTCACGAGGCCTTGATCGAAGAATCGGTGCTCGGATGGAAGGAATACGAGCTTGAGGTGATGCGCGACCTCAAGGACAACGTCATCATCATTTGTTCGATTGAAAACTTCGATCCAATGGGTGTGCACACGGGCGATTCGATCACAGTTGCTCCTGCGCAGACGCTCAGCGACCGCGAATACCAGGCAATGCGCGACGCCGCGATTGCAGTAATTCGCGAGATCGGCGTGGAAACAGGCGGATCTAATATTCAGTTCGGCGTGCATCCGAGTTCGGGGCGCATGGTCGTAATTGAGATGAACCCACGCGTCTCGCGGTCGTCGGCGTTAGCGTCAAAAGCGACCGGATTTCCGATTGCGAAAATCGCAGCAAAACTGGCGGTGGGTTATTCGCTCGATGAAATTACCAACGACATCACCCGCAAGACGCCGGCGTGCTTCGAGCCGACCTTGGATTACGTCGTAGTCAAAATTCCCAAGTGGCAGTTTGAGAAATTTCCCGGCGCAGATGAAGGTCTCGGACCACAAATGAAGTCGGTCGGCGAGGTAATGGCTATCGGGCGGACATTCAAAGAAGCCCTGATGAAGGGCGTTCGGGCTCTTGATACCGGTAAGCGAATTGGCGGACAGAAAATCGAACCTAAGATTCTTACCCAGCGTTTGGTGACGCCACATCCGGAACGGCTGGCGTATCTGCAATACGCATTGCGGCAAGGACACACGGTCAAGCAACTCGCTAAGATGACGTCCATTGATCCCTGGTTCTTGTACCAGATGAAAGAAATTAACGACATGCAGATGGAGTTGGAAAAGCATCCGATGGACTCAATTCCAACCGAGGTGCTGCGTGACGTAAAGCGCATGGGGTTTTCCGACGGCCGTCTTGCACACGCCTGGCGTCTCAACGGCAAAGGCGCGCAGGAAAAAGTTCGTCACACGCGCAAGAAGCATGGTGTTTTACCGGTTTACAAACGTGTGGATACATGCGCGGCAGAGTTCGAAAGCTACACACCGTATCTTTACTCGACCTACGAAGAAGAAGACGAAGCGACGCCGACCCAGAAGAAAAAAGTCATCATCCTTGGCAGCGGACCCAACCGGATCGGGCAGGGAATTGAGTTCGATTATTGCTGCTGCCACGCGTCCTTTGCGCTGCGGGAAGACGGATATGAGATGATCATGGTCAATTGCAACCCGGAGACGGTTTCGACCGATTACGACACTAGCGACCGCCTGTACTTCGAACCACTGACACTCGAGGATGTATTCGCAATCTGCGAGCACGAAGCTAGCGGCGGTGCCCCGGTCGGAGTCATTGTCCAGTTTGGGGGGCAAACGCCGCTGAATCTTTCACTGCCGCTCAAAGCGGCTGGGATCAATGTGATTGGCACGTCGCCGGAATCGATCGATCTGGCCGAAGATCGCAAACGATTCGGCAAGTTGCTGGAGGAACTCGATATCCCGCAAGCGCCCGGGGCAATGGCAGCATCGATTGAAGAAGCGGTGGCTGGAGCTAACCGCGTAGGTTACCCCGTACTGGTGCGGCCGTCGTACGTACTCGGCGGGCGCGCCATGGTCATCGCCTACGACGAGGAAACCGTAGTTCGGTACATGAAAGAAGCCGTCGAATATTCGCAGGATCGGCCCGTGTTGATCGATCATTTTCTGGAAAACGCCATCGAGATCGATGTCGACGCGCTGTCCGACGGCGAAGACGTTGTCATCGGCGGCATCATGCAGCACATCGAAGAAGCCGGTATACATTCTGGCGACTCTTCGTGCGTCTTGCCGGCCGTCGATATTCCCGAGGCGCTGCTGAATCGCATGCGCGAATATACATTCAAGCTGGCGCGAGCGCTGAAAGTAGTTGGGCTCATGAACGTGCAGTTCGCCATCCCGCGCGGCAATGGCAACTCCAAGGGCAACGGTTCGGAGTCCGGCAAAGTGTATGTCTTGGAGGTGAACCCGCGTGCGTCCCGTACGGTGCCTTATGTTTCCAAAGCAACCGGCGTGCCCTTGGCCAAAATCGCAGCCCGCCTGATGACCGGGCGCAAGCTGCGCGAGTTTCTGCCCGAGTACATCGACCGGCAGGCCGATCTTGCCACTGGCAACTTTTTCTATGTGAAGTCTCCGGTATTTCCGTGGAACAAGTTTCCTGGCGTCGATACGGTTTTGGGGCCGGAAATGAAATCTACCGGTGAAGTGATGGGCGTTGCCGACAATTTCGGCGAGGCTTTTGCAAAGGCGCAAACCGCGGCTGGACAGAAATTGCCGACCAAAGGAACGGTCTTCATCAGCGTGAGGGATCACGACAAGCCACAGGTTGCGGACGTAGCGCGAAAATTCGTTGAGATGGGATTCAAACTGGTAGCCACTGCAGGCACGGCGGACGTGCTCGAAGATGCCGGCATGACGGTGGAGCGCGTCTACAAAGTTAAAGAAGGCCGCCCGAACGTGGTGGACCTGATCAAGGGCGAACGCATCGCGCTCATCATTAATACGCCACACGGCGTGGATCCGTTCTTCGACGAGAAAGCTATTCGGCGCGCGGCGGTAGCCGGACGCGTTCCAACCATTACCGCACTGGCTGCGGCTCGTGCAGCGGCCGAAGGTATCGCCGCTTTGCAGCGCGGAGAAGTCAACGTCTATGCGCTACAGAAGCTGCATGCGGAAACGGCCTTGCAACATTAACTCCGTGCCGCCAGCTGCCCGGCGCACTGCGCAAACCTGATAAGCTTGACCCTGAGCCAGCCTATGCTGCTGCAAGGTATTTTTCCTCCGATTACCACACCGTTCTATTCGGACGGAAATGTCTACTACAAGAAGCTCGAGCACAACGTCGATCGCTATTCGAAGACGCCAGTGGCGGGAATCGTTGTGCTGGGCTCGACCGGCGAGGCCATTCTGCTTTCAGACCAGGAGCGGCGCGATGTATTGAAGGTTGCTTGCGCTGCTTCGGCGGCTAGCAAGGTCCTCATCGCCGGGACCGGGGCCGAATCTGCGGTCGAGACTCTGCGGCTCACCGAATACGCCGCGGACGTTGGCTACAACATCGCCATGGTTCGCACCCCGCATTACTACAAAAAGCAGATGCAGCCGGCGAATATGCTGGCGTTTTATTGCACAGTGGCCGACTGCTCGCCATTGCCGGTGATTATCTACAATTTCCCGCAAGCCACGGGATACGACATTCCGGCCGAGATCGTTGTTGAACTGGCTGAGCACCCGAACCTTGTCGGCATCAAGGAATCAAGCGGCGACGTCGAAAAAGTTCGCCGCATGGTCGAGGGAACGCGTCACATCAGGCGAAGCGCAACAGTGACTGATACTTTCGATGCGGTGACGCCGCGCATGCTGAACGCGGCCGCTGAAGGAAACGGCGACGAATTAATTTCCGTAACGTCTCTCACCGGGGTTTCGACACCTTCCAAACCGTCATCGTCGGCCGTCAGCCTTGTATCCGGTCTAAAAACCCGCCAGAAAGAAGTTGGCTTTCAGGTGCTCGTCGGCGCGGCTCAAAAACTTGAACCATCACTTCAAGCAGGTGCGGTTGGCGCGATTCTGGCCTTTGCCGACGCGGCTCCGACGGCCTGTTACGAAATCTACGCCGCATGGAAAGAAGGCGACAACGAGTTGGCACAGCTGAAACAGGACCGCATCGCCAAAGCCGCGCAGCGAATTGTCGGGGAATTGGGCATTCCGGGCATGAAGTATGCGATGGATTTGAACGGCTACTTTGGTGGTCCATCACGATTGCCACTTTTGCCAATCACCGCCGATGTGAAAGCCGAAATTGAGCAATTAATGACCGACGTTCGAAATTGAGCTGCCGTGCCGATCTTTCGAAATCACTATGACCGTTCAAACTTCTACTAAAGCTTTAATCAACTATCAGGCCGCCGATGGCGTCGCCGTTATCGAGATCAACGATCCGCCCGCGAACACCTATAGCTATGAGATGAACCGACAGCTCGATGACGCCATTCTGCAGGCACGGATGGACGAATCGATTTTCGTAATCGTGCTTACGGGCGCAGGAGATAAATTTTTCTCGGCGGGCGCGAACATCAACATGCTGGCCAAAGTAGACCCAACCTTCAAGTATTACTTCTGCCTGCACGCAAACGAAACTATGCTGCGGCTTGAGAACACGCCGAAACTGGTGATTGCAGCAATCAATGGCCATTGCGTGGGCGGTGGGTTGGAAATTGCGCTGGCGGCCGACATTCGCATTGCGCGTAAAGACGCCGGCAAAATCGGTTTGCCAGAAGTAAACCTTGGAGTCCTACCCGGGACCGGAGGCACACAGCGGCTTTCGCGCCTAGTCGGAAAGAGCAAGGCGATCGAACTGATGGCGACAGGTTCAACCTTTACTTTCGAGCAGGCGAAAGAACTTGGAATCATCAACCAGATCTTCGGACGCGACGGATTCAGAGAAACAGTTCTCGAATATGCCCGCCAGTTTTGCCCGCCGAATAAAGCTGCCAAGGCCGTGGGCCGCATCAAGCGCTCGGTGCAGAGCGGATGGGAAATTCCGATCGAATCCGGCTTGGCTCTAGAGCGTGAAAATCAGCAGTTGCTTTTTGAAAGCGACGATGCGAAAGAAGGATTAGCAGCCTATCTCGAGAAACGCGCGCCTGCATTCAAGGGGAAGTGAGGCAGTCTCTGCCGAAGCTTTTCGCAAGGAAAAAAATGGGACGTCACCCTACTTGTAGGCGGGGATTAGCTCGAAAAACAAGCAATGACAAGGTTTAACCATCTATCTGTCGATGCCGAAGGGCCCATCGCGCGCATTACGCTCGCGAACCCGCCTCTCAATGTCATCGACATTCCGATGATGGATGAGCTCAGGGCCGTGTTGGAGGGCATCGAGTCTACGCCAGAGCTGGTTGCGATGATTTTCTCCGGCGCGCAGAAGGCGTTCTCAGTGGGCGTGGACGTTGCTGCTCATACGCCGGACAAAGTTCACCAGATGCTGTCGAAGTTTCATGCCGTGATCCGGGCGGTGGTCGGCTCCCAGAAAGTAACCATGGCGGTGGTCCACGGACACTGTTTGGGCGGAGGGGCTGAACTGGCAATGATGTGCGATCTGGTTTATACGTCGGAGCTCGCAACCTGGGGGTTTCCGGAGATCAAGCTGGGATGCTATCCGCCAGTGGCCGCG
>DASVWZ010000289.1:0-1632 GCA_036392935.1 Terriglobales bacterium
CGGGAAAGCTCACGCCGGCACGCAGCATTTCTGTGGCATAGGTATGACGAAGCTGATGAGGAACGATGCGGGTAGAGAGGCCGAGGGTATGGCAGACCTGATGCAAGTAATCACGCAGTTGACGAACCAGGGCTTCTTTGCTGCTTGCGTGGGCCAGGAGCCGTCCATCGGCCGGCAGCGGATCCAGGGAACGAAAGAATGCCAGGCGTTGGACGAGTTCACAGGCAAAGAAATCCACAGGGACCATACGTTCAGTTTTTAGCTTCCCGAGGGGCACATGAATCGCCCATTGCTCTGATCCGGTGGAGCGCAGGCAATCGCAGGACAAATCGGCGCATTCGCCAATGCGCATACCGGTGTGGCGCAGCAACAGGAAAACATTGCCACCCAGATCATTACGGCGGCGGAACTCCTGCTGGAGAAGCTGATCCTGCTGTAGGGTGAGGGGCCGTGGGAGTCTCTGCGGTGGACGCGGAAAATCCTCGCGCCGGATCAGGCGAACGAGTTCCGCAAGCTCTTCCGACCAGGCCAGTTGGTTAAAGAGAGAGCGCAGAGCGATGAGCTGGTTAATGTAGGAGGCGGTCGACAGGGGCCGCACTTTTGAGCGCAGATGAGACATCCAGCCCAGGATGTGGGGCTCACGACGCAATTGCTCAAGACAGTTCACTTGGGGATATGCGAAGCCAAGAAATCTCAGGAAATTGCGCGCGGTACCGCGGTAGTGGCGAATGGTCTCGGGACTGAGTGCAACGCTGAAGGAATCAACGGCACGATCGAAGACCGACGCCAGAGGATGCTGAAGCGGCGGACGGCGAGCGCGGTTCATGAGGAAATCTTCGGGACAGGACGAGTGTGCTGGGCCACTGCGCGCGCATACTCAACATAGACGTCTTGTGGGGTGATCTGCACATAGCGCAGCGTGGTTTGAATGTCGGCGTGACCCATCAACTGCATAAGCGCGGGCAGGCTTATCCCGGCACGTACCATATCGGAGGCAAAGGTGTGTCGAAAACGATGCGGGTGGGCGAGCTTAATGCCAGTGGTTCGGCGATGGTAGCGGAACAAGGAGCGCAATCCCGCAGTGCTCATAGGTGTTCCGCGCGCAGGTCCTTTCAGCAGGACGCACAATGCGGGGCTGCATGGAATGGGTCGTTCCAGTCGCAGATAGTGATCGAGCAGTTGAATGCTTTCTGGGGCAAGCGGGAGGAAGCGAAGTTTGTTGCCTTTGCCACGAACGCGGAGTTGCGCTTCCGCCAGCAACACGTCATCCCGATTCAAAGCCATCACTTCGGCGGAACGGAGCCCATGCAGGAGCATCAAACCCACGATGGCCAAGTCGCGTGAAGTACGAAAACTCGACCAGAAGCGGGCCACTTCATTCACTGAGAGGGGCACGATGTTACGTTTAGGTACCCTCACTCGCAGCCGGCTGATTGCCTGCCGTGGGCGTGCTAGGCCCATGGGTCCACGCCGCAAGAAAGCTTGATGAAAACCGCGAGCGATCTGACAAGGAGCGTTCGGGAACTGGTTGCGCAGAGCGCGATCCGTGACGGCAACGCGGTCGTTGATGAGGGAAGCCGAAGGCCGAGGTTGTTGGCCGGACTGGAAGCGCACGTAATCCAGGAGTGTCGA
>DASVWZ010000290.1:0-1587 GCA_036392935.1 Terriglobales bacterium
AGTACGAAGCCTCCTTTCGGGGCGGCTTTCTTCTGATACGCTAAGGTTTTGTTGGAGGCTGCTAGTACCCTTGGCTGGATTGTTGATGTAACCAGGCCTCTCTGACAATGTCGGCCCGTGTCAAGCACTTTTCGAGCACACTGCAGCCTGCACTCGGAGAAGAGCGCCATTTCGCTCTCGTGGAAGGTCTTGCTTTTCCAACCGTAGGCTCGCTCGTAATCCATTTCAGGTCAGGACACTCGGTCCGACCCATGCATCTCTTCGGTCACAACCTTGATCATGATTACTAGTTCGAACTCCTCGATGAAGAGGAGCGGGCTGCCCATTCAATTACTCGGTGTTTGACTGCACACCACGGCCTGGTCCGAGCTGGCCCGCGTGCGAACCGAACTTTTTCACTTGCTCGTAATTCCATTCCTTGCGCCACATCCAATACAGAGCAATCGCCAAGCGCCGCGCCATGGCGACCTTGGCGATCTTCCGCCCCCGGCGCATCATCAAGTGGAAATACTTGCTGCGCCATTCCGGAACGCTACCTTTCGTAACTTGGGCAGCTTCCACCAACAAGAAGCGCAACATCGAACTCCCTTGTTTCGTGATGTGCCCCAGCCGTCGCCGGTTCCCACTGGAATCTTCCAAGGGCACCAGTCCCAGATAGCTCGCCACCTGCTTGCCGCACTGAAACCGATCCGCTCTCCCGATGATCAGCACGAAAGCTAATGCGGTCAGCGGCCCTACCCCGGGATGGGTCATCAAACATCGTGCCTCGGGGAACTTCTCGGCCTCCTGCTCAATCGCCTGACTCAGTTCCGCGATCGTCGGGTTCAGACGATCCAGCAACTCCAGCAGATCACGCCGCCGCCGGCTGGCCCACGGTGCCAGACGGAATGCTTCCAGTTGCTCCCGTCCGTGTTTGCGCCACAAACGCTTCTTGCAGCGCAATCCTTCGTTGAGCGCCACCGCTTGCAGCTGGTTCATGATCCGCGTGCGCGCCTGCACCATGCGGTGCCGGTGCCACAGCAGTTGCCGCAGATCCCGGTTCTCCCAGCTCGGTACCCAGATCTGCGGGAAGCGATCTTCCAGCAGCAACTGCAGAATCAGCTGCGCATCCTGGCGATCCGTCTTCTGTTTGCGGACTCGCTTGGTCTGGATCTTGGCCGCATCTCCAATCCGCAACTCGAACTGCAGCTCGGCCACCAGTCGTTCGAACCAGCGTGCCTGCCCGCTGGCTTCCATTCCCACACACACCTTCTGACCCGCTAGAGCACGGTAGAACTTCTCCGCCTCCTCGCGATGGGCCAATCGCTTTTCCTGGAACTCTCCGGTCTCCGTATCCACCGAAGCTATTTGCTGAAACTCGGGGTGAAAATCTACTCCTATAATGATCATTGTTCGGCTCCTTTCTCCCGAGCCTGTTGGTTGGATTCAGCACCACCAACTTTACTCGAGCCTGGGAGCCGACATTGTCATGGAATCAATTACGCTCATCGATGCCAAACAGGTGTGTCGACTAGGGCGCGTATGCCGCCCCAGAACGGCCAAAGCAAAGCTGCCGCTGCGACTATCAGAACCCAAAACCAATAGCGC
>DASVWZ010000291.1:0-9806 GCA_036392935.1 Terriglobales bacterium
CGCCGTCTCATACTCCACGTGCGCCGTCGCAATCGTGATACCGCGCGCTTTTTCTTCCGGCGCATTGTCGATCGAATCGAACGACCGGAAGGTAATCTTCGGGTTGTGCTTCGACAACACCTTGGTGATCGCCGCCGTCAACGTGGTCTTGCCATGATCGATGTGCCCGATCGTCCCTACGTTCACGTGCGGCTTATTCCGCTCAAATTTTTCTTTCGCCATTTCTACTTTTCTCCGTAGAGACGTTGCTTGCAACGCCTCCTTCGCAATTCAAATCGCTTCAGTAATACCGGTATATCTTCTGGAACCGCGCCCGCAGCTTCGCGTCAATCTCCTCGATACGCGACAAATAAAACTCCCGCAACTGCGCCCGGTCGGAAACCGTCAGCGCATTGTAAAGGTCGATCGTTTTCTTCCCGCCTGCTACCGCGCCCACTCGATCCAGCACGCCTTTAACAACTACGGCATCAAAATCGCGGATCCGAATGCTTCCACTTTCCAGGCGCTTCAGAAACTGCTCGGCCTTATCCGAACTCAAAGCGCGATCCACGGCGCCTTTCAGGTCCTGAAACTCCTGCTCTTTCTCAATCCTTATGACCGCTTGTTCAAATCCTGCCATGCGTCAAATTCCTGGAGCGGGAGACGGGAATCGAACCCGCGACCAACAGCTTGGAAGGCTGTGACTCTACCACTGAGTTACTCCCGCCCTCTCGCAACTCCTGTAGAGACGTAGCTCGCTACGTCTCCCCGCCTGCAGACCGCCTCAACTCTGGAGCCGATGATCAGGATTGAACTGATGACCTCTCCCTTACCAAGGGAGTGCTCTACCAACTGAGCTACATCGGCCCTTGTTTCACTAAAACGTTCCACAAAAACCTGGAGCCGATGACCAAGATCAAAACCTGAACCGGCGACGGCTTTTCTTCATGTCGCGGCAACACTTCGCTGCCGCAACGCTTACCAAGAACGAATAACTCAGACGTTCTTGCCCTCTCCGTGACTCTGTGTCTCCGTGGTGAACTCTTCCGCATCCGGATGCATCACATCTTTCCGCCGCACCCACGTCTTCACCGCAAACAACGCCAGAATCGCCAGCGTCGCAAACCGTAAGCGCTGATCGCTGATCGTGCTCCAGACCAAAACTGCCAGAGCCACATACGCCACCAACGCCATTTGCAACCGAGTCACTTCTATCACTCAATGCTGGTGCACAGGGGAGGATTCGAACCTCCGTACCTCGCTAGGAGGAACAGATTTACAGTCTGTCGGCTTTAACCACTCACCCACCTGTGCAACACACTTAAGCCGGCAACCTGCAGGGCCGTTCACACAACTGTTTTGTCAGCGCGACCTGAAAAATTACTGCTTAGGAAGGCGCGCAAGATGCTTCCGCGCCTCTACACCACCTTCGGAAAAATGCTCCTTATGGAGTGCCGCTGGAACCTTCTACCCGCCGCGCCCGCCTTGCCTACCGGAACCTTTCTGCCAGATGCTGGAGCTGGCGAAGGGATTTGAACCCCCGACCCTCTGATTACAAATCAGATGCTCTACCAACTGAGCTACGCCAGCACGAGACAAAACCACCCTCGCGGGCGTGTTTATCCCTCTGATCCCTTCCTAATGTCCGGGACAATTAAATAAGATAGCAGAACGGCAATCGGCTTGCAAGGCAATCTCGCCTTTTGGCTAACCCTATCTCGGCCGCATCGGATGCTATCATGAGTTTTCCCAGAAATGCGACCGGCTTTCGTTAGAAGTCGGCCATTAACTCTGCAATGCGCATTCGACGAACCTTCCCCATTCTGATCGGTGTGCTGTTGTTAGCTGGAGCCATCGCGTTCATCGTTGTCCTGCGCAAGCACGCTCCTCCCGAACCCGCTCGTCTTTTGCCCGGCGCCGACGGCTTTGTCTACTTCAATCTAAAATGGGCCCGCCGCGTCCATCTTCTTGATAATCTGCCCCAGGTTTCCCACGATCCTGAATATCAGCAGTTCATCCAGGGCACCGGCATTGACGCCGAACGCGACCTCGAAGAAGCCGCATTCTCCATTCACTACCCACCGGACAGATCACAAAGCCAAAATCAAGAGACGCGCTTCTCCGAAGTGCTCATCGGCCACTTCGATTCCGAACGCCTCAACGCGTATCTAAAGCAGAACGCTAACTCGGTCGAGCAATACCACTCAACCGATATCTACAGCATCCCGCTCGAAAGCCGCACTCTACGCGTCGCCATCCTCGCCGTCGATACCGTTGCTGCCTCGAACGTTGCCGATCCGCTGGTCATCAAAGGCATCGTCGATCGCTCACGCAAGCTCGCCTCGCCATTCGCTGGCCCCGCGTTGCTTCGCCAATACTATAAAGAGGTCCCGTTGGCCAGCTTGGCCTGGGGCGTCGTCAAAGTAAATCCATCGACCGGTGTGTCAGCCGGCCCCCAAGACTGGTCGTTCCTATTCCCGAGGCCGGCAGTAGTCGTCGCGTCCGCCCGCTATCTCGGCTCTGTCCATCTCCGCGCTGCCGCATTTACCAATACCCCTGACGACGCCGCCCAACTCTCTCAAAAACTCGGCACATTCCTCGATCTCTTCCGCACCGCCCAAATAACCACCTCCGCTTCCGGCGTCGATCCCGACGTGAAAGCCGTGTTCGACAGTCTCAAAGTCGAACCGCGCAATGATGGCGCCGTCGTAACCGCCGTTGCTCCAATCCAGTTCTTCGAAAAACTGCTGACCTCTCCCCCGCAACCCTCCCCGGAAATGCAACCCCAACCGGCCCAACCGCTGCCGCCCGCTAAATCCAAGAACAAGAAGTAGTGTGAGAATCCGCCCGCCAGCCCACGATTGACTCGATCACTCTTGACCGATGAATTACCCTCCCGCTGGCACGAATCCCCGAAGCAGGTACAATAAATCAAGCATGACGAGCGTTCCCCTGCCGATTGCCGCTTTTCTCGCGGGCCTGGTGTCGTTTCTTTCCCCCTGCGTGCTTCCGCTCGTGCCAGGTTACGTCTCACTTATCTCCGGCGTCGGCGTCGAAGAGCTCAAATCGCATGAATCCCGCCTCCTCCAAAAGATGATGCTGAACTCCGTCAGCTTCATCCTCGGTTTCAGCGTGGTCTTCATCACGCTTGGCGCAATCTCTACTGAAGTCGGCCAGTTGCTCGCCCGCTATAAATCAACTCTCGCCCAAGTCGCCGGCGTGGTCATCATTCTTTTCGGACTTCACCTCACCGGCATCTTCCGCATCAACGCTCTCTATGCCGACAAGCGCATGCATGGTGTCAAAGGCGGGAGCACCATGGGGGGCGCATTCCTCATCGGCTTCGCATTTGCCTTCGGCTGGACGCCTTGTGTCGGCCCGATCCTCGCCGTGATCCTCGGCTTTGCTGCCACTCAGGATTCGGTCGTCAAAGGCATTCTGCTGTTGACGGTATACTCTCTCGGCCTCGCCGTTCCGTTCCTGCTAACGTCTTTTTTCCTCGAGCGTTTCCTCAAGTTCTACAGCCGCTTCCGTTCTCACATGCACGCGCTCGAAATCGCAAGCGGCGCTTTGCTGATTGTTCTCGGCGTCTTATTAGTCTTCGGACGCTTTACAATTCTTTCGAATTATTTGTCTTTTCTTGGCCGCTTTGCCTTGTAGTGGAGGATGATGAAACGGGATCCGGTTATCATTCTGATTGTGGCGATGATGGTTTCGCTGATGCTTGTCTTCGCCTTGAACGTCGTCCGCCGTCCTCCCAAAAAAACCACTGCCATTCAGACCAAGAATGGCGAAGCGCCCGATTTCACCTTGCAGTCGCTCGACGGCAAGACCATCAAGCTCTCTGATTTCCGCGGCAAAGCTGTCGTCCTTAATTTCTGGGCCACCTGGTGCGAGCCTTGCAAGGTCGAAATGCCCTGGTTCGTCGAGTTCCAAAAGCAATATGGATCTGACGGTCTGCAATTTCTCGGCGTCGCCATGGACGACGCCAGCCCCAAAGAAATCAGCGGTTTCGCCACCGACATGGGGGTGAACTACCCAATCCTGCTTGGCAAGGAAGCCGTTGGCGACGAATACGGCGGCGTCCAATTTCTGCCCGAAACTTTTTACATCGATCGCGATGGCAAACTTGTCGATCGCGCCTTCGGCCTGCGCGGCCGCGGAGAAATTGAGACCAACATCAAGAAAATCCTCGGTCTGAATCCCGCCACCACAAAAACGAGCCAACTCACCCAATGAAACCTCAATTACGGTTTTCCATCGCCAGCATCGCATTCGCGCTACTCGTTCTCAGTTGCGCTGCGCAAGAAGTCGCAACCCAAAAAGGCCCCACCGTTAGACTCGCGCCACCCGCGCTTACCAGCATTACCCAGGGCAAGTCGATGCCAGTTGAGCTGCAATTTCGCGTCGAAAACGGCTTTCACATCAATTCCAACCAGCCATCCGAAAAATATCTTATCCCTACGGCACTAACTCTCGACCCTCCCACTGACCTCGTCGTCGGTGGCACCACCTACCCGCCCGGAAAAGAAGCCGCCTTCGCCTTTGCGCCCGACGAAAAACTTAGCGTCTATACCGGCGACTTCACCGTGACCACCAACGTCCGCGCCATGACCAGCGTTCTGCCCGGCAAATACGAAATCCGCGGACGCCTCAAATACCAGGCCTGCGACAACGCTCAGTGCTACCCACCCAAAACTTTGCCCATCCAGTTCGAAGTCAAAGTCGTGAAACCAACGGTGATAAAAAAGAATCCCGCCCAAAGCCCTCACGAGCACCCACCTACCTCCCAGTAAGCCTGACGCGCTCCCTCCGGCTATACTGTTTCCGTTTCTACACAGCTTTAGGAGGACAACATGCTTCGTAACATTTCGCTGATCGCAGTCGTTCTGCTCACATTCATCGCCGTTGCTTGTTCGAACTCCTCAACTCCGCCGCCCGATACTCGCGCCGCCGACGTCCAGGCTGTCAACGCCGTCGAAGTCGCCTGGGTCAAAGACGTCGCCACCAAGGATCCCGACAAATGGGCCAGCTACTTCACCGAAGACGGTGTCGGCCTCTATCCCGGCGGTCCCACGCTGAACGGCAAGGCCGCCATCAAAGCCGCCATGGCTTCCGTCATGTCCGATCCCAATTTTTCTCTCGTCTTCCAGTCCTCGCGCGCCGTAGCGTCCAAAGGCGGAGACATGGTCTATTCCGAAGGCACTTACACCATGACCATGACCGACCCTAAAACCAAGCAGCCCATGACCGACAAAGGAAAATATCTGACCGTCTATATGAAGCAGCCGGATGGAAGCTGGAAAGCCGTCGCCGACACCTTCAACTCCGACTCCATGATGTAGCCGCGTCCTGTCCGCCTCAACCGAGCCTGCCCACCCACCCGGCAGGCTCCGTCCGGCGGGCCAACTGTCACTCCTTAACAACTCCAATCCCGCCTCCGTGGTAAGCTTTTCTCCGTCAATTTCACAAGCTTGGGAGAACTCACTTATGCGGCCATTTCTTGCGCTCCTGATCGTCTGCTATCTTTTTTCCTGCGTCGCCCTCGCGCAAACCTCGTCGCCAACCGATGCCGCGAAGCCCACGCAACTCGACCACTTCAACCCCAACACCACCGATCCCTCCGTCGACGCTTGCACCGACTTCTACAAGTACGCCTGCAACAAATGGATCGCCGCCAACCCCATTCCTCCCGACGAAATTTTCTGGGGCGCCTTCGGCAAGCTGGTCAAGTGGAACAACGAAGCCGTTCATGAAACCGTCGTCGCCATCGCCGCCAAGCCCGAATCCGACCGCACGCCCGTCGAGCAGAAAGTCGGCGATTACTGGGCCGCCTGCACCAATCAGCCCGAGCGCAACGCTACCGCCATGGACACCATTCGTCCTCACTTGCAGCGCATCGACGGTATGAAATCGAAAGCTGAGATCGCCGAAGTCGTCGCCGATCTCCATCGCTCCATCCCCGGCGCGCAGAATGGCGCCGATCCGCAAACCTTCGCTGCCCTGTTCGGCTTCAGCGCCTCGCCCGATTTTCACAACACCCAGCGCGTCATTCCCGCGTTCGACCAGGGCGGTATGTCGCTGCCCGGCCGCGAATTCTATCTCAACACCGACGCCAAGTCCGTTGAGATCCGCGACAAATTCGTCGCCCACATTCAGAAAATGTTCGAGCTCGCCGGCGTCCCCGAAGCGCAAGCAAAAAATGACGCCTCCATTGTCTTGCAGATGGAAACTGAAATTGCCCAGGCCGCCATGGACATCGTCAAACGCCGCGATCCCAAGAACCTCGACAATCAGATGGACCTCGACGCCGTCAAAAAACTCGCTCCATCCCTCAACTGGGACGCCTACCTCTTCGCTATGCACGCCCCCGCGTCATCCACTTACATCGTTACTTCGCCCGACTTTTTCCGCGGTGTCGAAAAACTCATTAAGGATGAGCCTCTCGATCACTGGCAGGCTTATCTCCGCTACCAACTTCTGAACGGCTCAGCTCCTGCCGCCAATCAAGACCTCGTCAACGAGGATTTCAACTTCACCGGCAAAGTTCTCTTCGGCGCCAAGGAGATGCAACCCCTATGGCGTCGCTGCATTCAATCCGAAGACCGCGATATCGGCGAAGCTCTCGGTCAGGCCTACGCTGCGCGCTATTTCCCGCCTGACAGCAAAGCCCGCATGGTTGAAATGGTCGCCAACATAAAAGCCGCCCTCAAAACCGACATCGATTCCGCCGATTGGATGGACGCCCAAACCAAAAAGCAAGCCGAGGTCAAACTCGCTGCCCAGCTCGACAAAATCGGCTATCCCGATCACTGGCGTGACTACACCTCGCTCACCATCAAGCCCGACAACCATCTCGCCAACGTCCAGCGTTCCGCCAGCTTCGAAATGGACCGCCAGATGAAAAAAATCGGCAAGCCCCTCGACCGCACCGAGTGGGGCATGACGCCGCCCACCGTCAACGCCTACGAAGACCCGCAGACCAACACCATCAACTTCCCCGCCGGCATTCTGCAGCCTCCATTTTTCGATCCCACGCGCGATGACGTCGTCAACTACGCCGCCGCCGGCGCCGTCATCGGTCACGAAACCATCCACGGCTACGACGACCAGGGGCGCAAATTCGACCAGAACGGCAATCTCCGCGACTGGTGGACCGACGCCGACGCCAAAGCCTACGACAAGCGCGGCGACTGCATCGCCGACGAATACACCGAAGACATCCCCGAGCTCGGCGTCAAGCAGAATGGCCGCCTGACTCAGGGCGAAAACACCGCCGATAACGGCGGCATCCATCTCACCCTCGCGGCCTTGCAGAACGATCTCAAATCCAAAGGCCAATCGCTTGACACCAAGGACGCCGAAGGCTTCACCGGCTGGCAGCGTTTCTTCCTCGCTTACGCCAACGTCTGGTGCAGCAACTGGACCCCCGAAATGATGCGCGTCGCCATCCTCAGCAACCCGCATCCGCTCGACCGCTTCCGCGTCAACAACGTCCTCGGCAATATGCCCGAGTTCGCCAACGCCTTCGGCTGCAAGAAAGGACAGCCCATGGTCCACGAAAACGCCTGCCGCGTCTGGTAGCCTGGCAGGTCTTCTTCTATAATGCCGTCACGCTCTGCGGCCTGCGCCAAAACCAGGTCGCAGACTAAGCTACCAGCAACCATGGAAGGCCGTGCTTATGCGTCACACTCTGCGCATCGCCGGAATTATCGCCACAATCTTCTGCATCGTTCTTGTTGTGATCTATTTCTCTGTTGACGCCAACAGTTTCCGTCCCACCATCGAATCCAATCTCAGCGCCGCCCTCGGCCGTTCCGTACAGGTCGGGAAACTCAAACTATCGATTCTCTCCGGCAGTTTGGGCGCCGGCAACATCACTATCGCGGATGATCCCGCCTTCAGCACTTCGCCTTTCATCACCGCCCGTTATTTCCGCGTGGGCGTTGAACTGCTTCCGCTCATCCTGCACAAGCAACTGAAAGTCAACACCATTACCCTCAAGGCGCCTGACATCAATCTCTACCGCGCGCCCGATGGCAAGTGGAACTTCTCCAGTCTTGGCGGAGCAAAAGCCCGCGCTCACTCTGGTCAGAACGCTGCCCTGCCGCAAAATCTTTCCATCGCGAAGTTCCAGGTAATAGATGGGAAACTGACCATCCGCAGGGCCGCGTCCGATCCCGCGGCAGCCTCGGGCAGCGTAAAAACCTACGAGAAGGTCAACATCCTGGTCACGAATTTCTCCACCGTCTCGCAATTCCCCTTCGAGTTGACCGCCTCACTCCGTGGCGGTGATGTCGCTCTCGCCGGCAAAATCGGCCCATTCAATTCATCCGACGCCGCCAGAACCCCGTTCGACATCTCGCTCAAAGCCACGCACATGGTCATCCACGATTTCGATGTCATGGCGCGAAGCGGCATCGACGGCCTCGCCGACTTCGACGGCGCCTTGACCTACACCGGTTCGCAGGCGAAAGCCGTCGGCCTCTTCACCGGAACCGGCCTCAAGTTCGCCGATAAAGCCACTCCCTCGAAGTTCCCCCTCACCATCAAGCACGTCGTCAACGTCGACGTCGACAAAAATGAAGGGACCATCTCCGTCGGGGACATTGCCGTCGGGGGCGCCAAAGCCTCCTTGACCGGCTCGTTTCGCATCGGCGACCCTCCCGTCCTCGATCTAAAGCTTTCCGGTCATGCCATGTCCGTCGACGATCTCGCTTCTCTTCTGGCATCCATGGGCGTCGTGCTCGCGCCCGGCGCCAAAGCCAACGGCAGCGCACTCTCCACCGATCTCACCATTACGGGCCCGGTGAATAAACCCGTCGTCAGCGGCCCATTCCAACTTTCAAACATCATCGGCCTGCTCGGTTTTTTCAGTCCGGATACCGGCGTCGCCGGCGAAGCCAATTACGACGGCGCAATGACCTACACCGGCAATCAGATGCGGCTCGCCGGAACCATTACCGCATCAAAAATGAAATTCACCGCCAAGGCCAGTCCTTCGCCGGTGCCGCTCACCTTCAAACACGCTGTCGATTTCGATCTCGACAAAAAAACCGGCGCCATCAGCCAGGGAGATCTCGCGATCGGAAACGCTCGCGCTACTTTGCTCGGAACGTTCAGCTCAGAAAAAGCCAAATCGCTCGACTTGAAACTCAACGGCCGCACCATGCCGGTCGACGACCTGCAGGCCATGCTTCCCGCTTTCGACATCAAACTGCCACCGCCTTATCGTCTGAGCGGAGGCACTCTGACCACCGCGCTCTCCATCGCCGGGCCGCCGGAAGCGCTCGTCGTCAAAGGTCCCATTCAATTTTCGCAAACCAGAGTTGTCGGCTTGAACCTGCAACAAAAGCTGGGATCGCTCTCCATGTTCGCCAGCAAAGCCACTTCGAGCCCCGACACTATGGTTCAAAACGCCAGTTGCGACGGGCGTTCCGGCCCCGACGGCATCCGCGCCGACAAAATCAACCTGGTTCTTCCCGCGCTCGGCACCGTCACCGGCCAGGGAACCGTCAGCCCCAAAGGTGCGCTGAATTTCCAGTTGCTGGCCGATTTGCGCGGAGGCATGGCGGGCAGCGTCTCCAGCATGGCCAAAGCGGGCAGTGGAAAGAAAGGAATCCCGTTCGCCATCGCCGGCACCACCTCCAATCCCGAGGTCAAAGCCGATACCTCCAGCATCGCCGGCAGCGTCGCCCAGGGCGCCATCATGGCCCCCGCCAGCGCCTTGACCAGCTTTTTCAGCAAAAAGAAGCCCCACTGAACCAACACGCCCCCAACAACATACCGGGAGGGCGCGACCTTCGGTCGTAGTCAGCAGGATATTC